>CAZEDA010000036.1:0-17230 GCA_964510915.1 uncultured Rhodocyclaceae bacterium
TTGCCTTGCATCGGCTCCTCTTCCTCCATGCCCGCCAGCTGCGCGATGCCCTTGCCTTGCATCGGCTCCTCTTCCTCCACACCGACCAGCTGTGCGATTCCCTTGCCCTGGGCAGGCAGTTCCTCTTCCACCCCCCCCTCCAGCTGCGCTACCGGTCCGAACACGGCGCGCACCTGCTCGCGCTGTGCCACGAGTCGCGGAACCTCTCCCGCGCTCTTCGACTGGGCTACCTTCACGCGCTTCGCCGCGGGCTCATCCTGCACCCGGCTGGCGGCCTGGCTGTCCGCACTCTGCTTGACTCCTGGCATGGCTGTTCTCCTATCGGCGGGGCATCTGGAAATGCCCGGGTGAAGTGGGGGTCATGGGCGCGACGCCTCCTTCCTCGCGTTCACGTAAAGCCGGATCACGAAGATGAAGAACACCACGGCGAGAAGCAGGAACGGCACGTTGCCCGCGCGAATGCGCGCCCACGCGGGGTCGCAGTACAGCAGCGCGACAAACAGGACGAGGAAAGGCAGCGCCACGAACGCCATGTACAGGTAGAAGTAGACAGGCTGCGAAGTGAGCATATAGCGCAGCCGGCAGCTTGCCCAGCGCACGAGGAGCGACAGGACCACCACGACCGCATAGGCCTCGAAGAGGCCTCGAAAGATCCAGCGGTTCGGGCAGACGAAGGCGCAGATGCCCTCCAGCTTCGCGTCCACCAGGGACGGCGGTTCGCTGCCGCCGAGAAGAACTTCGCGGATGTCGCCGCCGACTCTCTCGACCGTCACGCGCTCTTCCCCTTTCTGCGCACCCGTGGCAGCGTCCGAGCCCACCGGGTGGGGCCACAGTCCCACGCCGCCGAAATTGAAGTCGAAATACACGATGTCGTCGTGCAGCTGCTGCTCGCTCACACCGTCGTACTGGACGACTGGCACGACGGACTGCAGCACGTCGCGCCGGAGATCGCCTGTCAGACAGTCCTCCAGCTTCTGGCGAAGCTCCTTCTTCTGATCGATGGTCGGCTCCTCCAGCAGCACGAGGAACTTGCCATTGCGATCCAGCTTCTCGTCGTCCCTGCGCTGTGTGAACTCCGCAAGCCGCCCGCACTCGAAGATGCCCTTCCCGAGCGCCTCCTGTTCGATGAGCAGATTGACGGAGTGGTCCTTGCCGATCGCGTCCTGCACCGACTTCGTCAGGTCCCGGTGAAACTTCTGGAACGCGGTGACTGCCTCGATCCGATCCGGGTAGTTCTTGAAGTAGAGCGTCACACCATCCCCTCGGCGGACTTGAGGCACCGCCCCCAGCGACAGCGTTTCCGCGAGCGATCGGAACCAGCCGCCGTCCTTCGAAAGGAGCATCGCGACGATCTCGTCTTTCAGGCGATTGAAGAAGACCTGCTGCCTGGCTGCATCGGCGGCCGGCCAGTTGCTCCATTCCACCCGGCGGATCACCCAGTCGACCCGGGTCCCATGGCGCCGCGCCTGCCGCGTGAACTCGAGATGCGCACCCTCGGATGGCATCGGGTCGATCAGCCCTCCCTCGTCGTTCACGCCCAGTGCGAAGTACCCCACGTTGGAGAGAACGCTGAAATCCACTCTCTGTTCGCGACCGGCCTGCCAGAGCGGGAACAGGCCATAGACGATTCCGGGCGAGCGATGCCCGGCCGCCTCCACCCAGCCGCCGGGCAGACGATTGCTCTGCACACAGCCGCAGTCGTTGCCGCTCCAGAGGATGGGTTCACGCTGCTGCAGCGGATGCGACTTGAGCGCTGCCTTGGCGACCCGCTCCAGATGGGGTTCGGTGATCCTGTCGAACTCCCGTCGCATCGCATCGCGCATCTCGCGGGTGCTTTCGAAGTGCTGTGCGGTGATCTTCTCGATCACGCCAAGATATGCTGGCGGAACACCGAGCGCCTGGATCTCCGCGGGCGACTTCAGCACCTTGTCGAAACGGCTGCTGCCGTTCTTGGCGGTCGTGGTGGTCTTGACCATGAACTCGTCCTGCACCCGTGCCCGGACGGCCGCCAGGAACAGCGCTTCGGTCGGATACTCGATCTCCTTCAGATGATCGAGGACGGTGATCGCGAACGGCGGCATCACACCAAAGTCCTTGTCGGCGCCCAGCTCGAGCAGCTTCGGCGCCGTCAGCACCATGGCGCGGGTCTCCACCACCTCGCTCAGGATCGCGCTCATGGACTTCGTCAGGTCGACGGTGGGGGGCGGCGGTGGCTGTGGGGTGACCGCCGCGAGAGCCGGCGGGCTCGCAGCCGCCGGGTCCGCCGCGGCGGCCTCGTCGTTCGCTGCCTTCGCCGCATCCTCCAGCGCCCCTTGCAGTTCCCCCGCGTTCGGGAATGCCAGCCCCGACACCGACTCCGCGATGTCCACGACGGCCTGCGGCAGCCTGCGCACGCGCAGCTTCTTGATGGAATCCTCGGTGAGCTGCACTGCCGGAATGGTGTCCGCGTGCCGGGCGACGATCGGCCCGTACTTGTCCGGCGGCAGGCCGGCCTTCGTCAGCACCGCGGCGACCGCGGCGTCGAACGCATCGCGATCTGCAGCCGGCTTGTCCTGCAGCTTGGCAAGTCCCGCGAGCGCCGCCCGCGGCGCCGCGAGCAACGCCAGGTCTGCCGCCGTGAGCCGGTAATAGGTGAAGATCGTGTTCGATTCCGCGCGCGCCACGGCCGGCCGCTGCCAGGCCCGGAGCATCGCTTCGATGTCCTCATCGGACCCGAGTACCCGCACCCGCCGGTAGCGCGCACTCTCCGAGGGCGGTCTGGCGTCGATCCAATGCGTCAATCCCTGGGACAGCAGCGGTTCGCGCCACGCCGGATGCTCGCGGAGAACCCCCGCGAAACCGATGGCAGCGTCCAGCGCAGTCTCCGGCGATGAGACGACGCCTGCGGCGAACTCCCGACAGAACTTCCGCAGCCAGTGCTGCGTCACCGACCCGATACGGCCGTCGCCCAGCGCCCCCCGCTGCCCCTTGGCACCAGCAGGAAAGGTCGGATCGCCCGAGTAGATCTCCGCCAGCGCGCCTTGCACCTGCCGTCCGACCGCGGTGTCGACCTTCCGCATGGCATCGGCCGAAACGAGGTTCACGCACGCGGCCCCTTCGTCGGCCGATGGCGCCGCAGATACACAGGCTGCGGCGAACAGGGACAGGGAGGTCAGGGCAATTCGGAGGAGGCGCAAGTATGCTGCCATGTCAGTCCGTCCACCCGTCCTTGACGCGCTCTTTCCGGACGCCCTGGAGCAGATCCTCGCCGCCGATCACGTCACGCCCGGCGCGCAGCGCGGCGATGGCCGCATAGCGGACGACGTTCGCAATGGCTCCGCCCGACAGTTCATGCTGTTCCGCGAGAGCAGCGAGGTCCACGTCCTTCGCGAGCCGTGCCGGGTCCGACAGGACGCCGCGCCAGAGCCGCAGCCGCTGCTCGGCGTCGGGCATGGGAAAGTACACGCGCGACTGGAACCGCCGCGAGAAGGCTTCGTCGATGTTTGCATCCAGGTTGGTCGCGAGGATCACCGTCCCCGGATAGTCCTCGACGCGCTGGAGCAGGTAGGCGATCTCCTGGTTCGCATGCCGGTCGTTGGACGTGGAAGCTTCCGTGCGCTTGCCGAACAGCGCGTCGGCCTCGTCGAAGAACAGGATCCAGTGGCGATGCTGCGCCTGGTCGAAGACGTTCGCGAGATTCTTCTCGGTCTCGCCGATGTACTTCGACACGAGCATCGACAGATCGATGCGATAGACATCCGCTGCGGCCGCCTGCCCGATGAGCGTCGCGGTGAGCGTCTTGCCGGTCCCGGGGGGCCCGTGGAACAGCGTGCGGTATCCCGGCTTGAGGGTCCGCGCGAGACCCCAGTCCTCCAGGATGGTGCGCGAATGCGCGATCCACGTGTTGATCGCGTCGATCTCGTCGAGCACCTCCGGCGCGAGCACGAGGTCGTCCCATGTGAGGCGGGTGGTGATGCGTCGCGCCGGAAACGACGGGCCGTAGTCCGGCTTCTTCGGCACGCCCGTCGTCAGACGGTGGAGCGCCTCGGGCGCGAGCTGCAGCGCCGCGCTCATGCCCGGCTCGTCGCTGTCGGCCTGCACGATGCGGAGCCAGTCGCGACGCCTCAGGCAATGCTCCTCGTCGAACAGGCGCAGGCAGCCGAAACGGCGCGCGAGATCTTCACCCGCGATGAGGAATGCCGCTGTCTCGCAGGTGGGCAGGAAGCCGTTGTGATGGCGTCCCTTCCAGCCGCCGAACTCGGTGAAGCCGCGATCGAGGTTGGCATTGCGCACCCAGAGCATGTCGAGCAGCTGCGGCCGCACGTGCGGCGCGAGGGCCAGCATCAGCAGCAGCCTCTCGTCGAAGTCGAGCCCGCATTCCGCCACGGCCGCGGCGTAGTCCGACGCATCACCCTCGAGGGACGGCGGCGGCAGTTCGCGGATGTCGGCCACGTCGCATGGCTGGCCGAAGTGCAGCTTGAGACGGGCCTGGAGGACGCGGTCGAACCATTCGAGTTCGCGCTGCAGCGCCCGGGCATTGACGTCGATCGGGTCCATGGCCCGGTCACCGCCAGTCGACCTGGAGCATGGCGGGCATCCACGGATGGCGGATGATCGAGAAGCCCCATGGGATGCGGTCGATCAGCATGTCGAAGGCGCGTGGCGCGACTGTGAGGCGCCAGCCTTCCGTCTCCCGGACGAGCCGCCCCTCGCGCTGGAAGAACGATTCGCGCATGCCGGCCACCGAAGTCGAGCCGATGGCCTTCCAGTTCTGGATCATCCCCCGGATGAGTCCGTCCACCGCCGCCTTGGCCGCGTCGTCGAGATCCGCCTCGCGCGGAACGGATTCCTCGAAGGGCACGCCGCACAGCAGCTTGTTCAGCGTGAGGAGGTGTTCCGGTGTGTCGGTGGAACCGTCGACGAGATACTGCAGGACATGGACTGCGCGATGCGATGCTGCGGCATCCACGAACCTGTTCTCCGCGAGCAGGCCGAGCATGCCGAAGAGGCGCGGAAGATAGGGCGACGCAAGCACCTGACCGGCGTTGGTGACCAGCAGAGCATCCAGCATCGCCACCTCCGACGCCGAGACTTTCGCGGCGGCCTCGCGCATCGCCTTTGCCACCTGCTGCGCGGACGATGCCGACTGCCCATCGCCGGCACCGGAGAGGTCCGTACCACTTCCGGTGGCCCCCGGAGAAGCCGCTTGCCGATCGCCCTCCGATGGAACGGCGCCGTCCGTCTCGGACCGAGGCCCCGCGCCGCGCGGCCCAAGGAAGTCGCCCTCGTCGCGGGCGAGGCCGGTGTCCGACATCCCCGTGGCCGCCGCGAGATCGCGCAGGACCGGCAGCGCCCGTTCCCCGCCGGCCTCGAGCGTCGCGAGGGCGTCCGCGATGCCGTCCAGTTCATCGCGATCGAGCGGACCCGCGCGAAGTCTGGCGAGCAAGGGCGGCACCACTTCCGCCATCGGCGTGGCGAGCCGGCCATGCGGGCGCCGGAACCACGCGATGAGTTCCCGCGCGAAGCGTCCCGGGTCGAACTCGCGCCCCTGCACGAAGAGATGCTCCAGCAGGAAGCGCCACTTGCGCCTCGCGATCGCGCGCGCGGCGACGAGGCGCGGTGACGTCCGGCGGGCAGAGTGAGGCGCGCCGCCTTCCGATCGCACTTCGCCGGCTGCACGCTCCAAGCGTTCTGCCGATGCGGCCAGTACGGTCACCGCACTGACCGACAGCACATCCGCATGGCGCAGGACGGCGACCGCATCCGCGGGGCGCAACACCACCAGGGCACGGGTCAGCATGGCCTCCGGCAGCAGCGAGACCAGCCGGTGCACGGCAAGGCGATCTTCCAGACGTCTGACCAGGATGTCGCGCAGCGCCTGGGGGGTGTCGCGCAGCGTTCGCTCGAACGCGTCCCGGATGCGAACGCGCTCGACAGCCGATGCCGACAGCGAGCCCCGCAACCACCGGGAAACCCGTTCGAGATCCGGAAGGCTGTCCCCAGTCTGCCCGCGAGTCTGCGCAGCTTGCAGGCGATGGATGCGCGGATCGTTCGCCGCCGTTCGCAACGACAATCCCTTCGCGGCCGCACCTCGCTTCGCGCTCGCCGACTCCTGAACCGCCAGATCGCGCAGCAGCAGCAGGAGTTCGCGCTGGACCGGGTCGTGCGATGCCGCCGTCTCCAGCATGGCGAGCAGCGACCGGACGAGTTCACGCAGGTCCCGGTTCTCGTGGGCAGCCTGCTGTCGCAGCACGCTGCCCAGGTAGGCACGCCGGTTGAAGGCACTGCCCCGCTCGGCGAGCAGATAGCCCAGCGTGAAGAGCCAGAGATCCCGCCGGGTCTCGCGGGTGCGGACGGCCGGCTCACCGGTAGCGGGACGGAACAGCTCGGGCCGACGCAGCGTCTGCTCGATGAAGCCCGCGCCCTGGGGCGCGAGCAGCCGGACAACGTCGAGCAGCACCGGCTCGGGAGCGCGCATCGCGAGCGCGTGCCGCACCGACGCCTCGTGTCCGCGCTCGCGCACCACGGCGCGGACGAGTGCAGGACTCTGCCGCATCAGGGTCGGCCACAGAGGCGCAATGCCCTCTCCCGCACCTTCGTCGAGCCACGACTCGAGACGCGCCCGCAGGGTCCGGCGGGTCCACGGTTCCATGCGGCTCGCGGGCAGCGACCCGACGATGGCATCGAGATCGATCGCCTGTCCCGCGGCGAGCTGCCGCAGCACTTCGGCCAGCGCGCGGCGCTCGCGGATTCCGGGGGACGCGACGAGTGCGTGCACCGCGTCGAGAAGCGTGCCCGCCCCGGTGCCCGCTCCGTCGTGAACGGCGTCGACCAGCACGGCAATGAGCGCCTGCAGATCCGGGGTCGACAAGGTACGGGCGAAGCCGGATGCCATGCGGCTGTCGGCCGCCGCGAGTTCCTGCACGAAGCGCTGCCACTGCGCGGGATGCTCTTCGCGCACGCGCGCCAGGACGTCGGCAATCGGTTCGGGCCGGACACCACGGACGCTGCGACCGTGCACCCGCGCCGCAAGACGGTCGTAGGCCTCCGCCCCCGCAATGCCGCGTGTGATCTCGCCTTGCGATATTGGGACGGGGCGGCGCAGCGCCAGGCTGCGCAGCAGCGTGAGCATCTCCGCCTGCAGAGCATTCGGCGCGGCGACGGACGCCAGGAGGGTGACCAGGCCGCGAAGCAGTTCGCCATATTCGAGGTTGTCGTGGGCGGCCATCTGCCGCAGCACGCTGCCGAGGTAGTCCTGGCGGTTGAACGTGCCGCCACGCTCCACCAGCAGGAAGCCGAGCGTGAACTCCCACAGCCGGCGGCGCATGGCATCGGGACCCGGTGCCGGCGGCGGGTCGAGCCGGAGCAGATCAGGACGCCTCACCACCTCCTCGATGAAGTCGCCGTGCAGCGGTTCGAGCAGATGCACGATGTCGCGCAGCATCGTCTCCGGCAGACCGTCGGCCATGCGCCGGCGCACGCGCGCCCGTCGACCGCGCAATCGCACCACGGCGACCACCAGACCCGGATGGTCCCGCACGAGCCCGCTCCAGAGGGCGCGCACCGGTTCCGCATCGCCGCGCGCCAGGGCACGTTCCAGACGCTGGCGCCACTGCCGGACACGCTCATCGCTGTCGCCGCGCGGCTGTCGCGCGGTGATGCGGCCCTGCTCCGCGGCGGCCGCCGACTTCAGGGCGCGCAGCGCACCACCGGGATCCGGCTCGGGCAGCGGCTCGCGCTGGAGCATTTCCGTGATGACGCGAAGCGTGCCGGACGCCCCTTCGCCCTGTCCTTCGCGCAGTCGAACAGCCTGGTCCAGCACGGCACGCGCGAAGCTCGCATCGTCCGTGTCACCCGGCGGCCGCGCGAGGGCGGTGCGAAGGAGCGCTTCCCACGCGATGCGCCGGCTCTCGCCGCGCCCGCGGTCGACGGCGGGCGCCGACAGCAGGCGTTCGAGCATGCCTGCCAGTCCGACCGCGAAGACCTGGCGGCCCGGCAGCACCGCGGCGAACAGCCGCACGAGCGCTTCCTGCGGGGACTGCCGGACGAGTCGCGTGAGCACGCCGGGTCGGCGCACCGCATCGCGCAGCCACTGCACGAGATCGTGGGGTCGCGTGGCGAGCACGCGGATCACGAGTCCGTCCACGGCATCCCGCAGACCCTGGCGCTCCTGCCACGGCAGAGTGCCGTGCCGCAGGAAGTGCTGCAGCGCCTCGAGATCCGCACCCTGGAAGCTCGCGACCTGGCCGTCACGCTCATGGCGTCCCTGTCCGACGCGCATCGCACGGGCGAGCGCTTCGCGAAGCGCCGTGCGGGCGCGGCGCTCCAGCTCCGCACTTCCCGTGTCCGCGCGAACCGCACCGAGGTCGACAGACAGCGCATCGAGGCGCCATACCTCCCCCGGCGTCGACATCTCGTCGAACACCTCCGAGGCGATCGGGAGCAGGCGGTCCTTCAGCCACGATTCCCAGCGCGTCTGTCCGTCGAGCGCGAGACGCTCGGACGGAAAGGCGAGTTCCAGCCGCAGCTCGTCGATCCGATGCTCACGAGAGGTCGGTGCGAGCCGGGGGACCACGCTCATGATCCGTCCTCCGCGCTCTGCGGCGGATGCTTGAGCAGGAAGTTCGCAACGGCAAGCGAACAGCGATCCAGTTCCGCGCACTGCAGCGCGTGGTCCGGCGACTCGGGATCCTTCCCGGTCTTGCAGGCTGCCGCCTTCGCGTCCAGCCACGCGCCGTAGAGACCTTCGAACTCCTCCATTGCCCGGAAGCCGAGCCAGATGCAGTCGGGCTGGACGTGTGCCGGCGTGTTGAGCTGGATGGTCTCTTCGGCGAAGCGCCGGAAGGCGGGTTCCCCGCCGCGGCCCGTCCACGCGGGAAACACCACGGTGAGCCGCAGACCGAAGAACCAGGACGGCAATCGCGAGAGCGAGCGCGCCGCAGCCTCGTTGCCTGCGGGTCGGAGCAGCACGTGCTCCACGAGATGCATCCCTTCGCTCCTGCGGTTGACCGCCATCAGGAAACGACGCAGGCGGTTGGCCGCACGGACACCGGCCGCGCCAGTCGTGTATCGACCCAGCACCCACCAGCGTGCTGCGCCTTCGGGCAGGAAGACGAGTACGAAATCGTCGCGGCCGCGCGGCTGCCCGACCCGGTATCGTCCCGCGTCGACACCCTGCCGCAGCAGTGTCTCGCTGAGACCGCCGGCCCGGCCGAGCGCGAGGCGATGCGTGCGGCGCAGTTCGTCGAGGCTCACCGGATCGCCGGCCGGCTCGGGCGGTACGCGCTGGAAGCCTTCGTCCACGACGCTGCCGTCGATCAGCGCGCCGCCGTGCGGCGTCCCCGCGGCAGCGTCGTCTGCCATCGGTTCGAGGCCCAGCCCCGCCAGCGCCTGCGTGAGCGGACCCGGGACTACAGGGTCCATGCCCAGAAGCAGACCCGCACGCAGATGTAAACCGCAGGGGGTGCCCTTGCGGCCTTTCGCGTCCGGCCAGAACCGCCGGCTGTAGTCGAAGCCCGAGGCCCGGTCCCGGCCGAGCTTCAGGATGCTGCGCACGAACGCGAGCTTGTTCTCGACCAGGCGCTCCTCCCGTTCCTGGGCGTCGCAGTAGGTCATGAACTGGCGCAGCGTGTTCTGCGCGAAGACCTCGCCGTGGAGCGCGAGCAGATGGTCCAGCACGCGCGAGCGCCGATCGAGGTACGGATCGGTCGTGGAGAACTGCGCGGAGACACCGTCGCGCTGGGCCTCCGGCTGCGCGAACAGCGCGCCGATTCCCGGCACCGCCTCCGAATCGAGTGGCTGCGACCAGTAGCTCTTCTGCAGATCCGTGCGTGTCGAGTAGAGATCCCGCAGATGGTGAAGCTGCTCCGCGCCGTTGGCGAGCACCTGGTCGAAGAGCGTGAGGAATCCCTTCAGCTGCCGGGCCTGCGCCTTGCGCAGGGGGCTCGCGGACTCGGGCAGGCCGCGCTCGTCGATGCCGTAGATGGCGGGGAAGTGATTCTGGATCGACGAGTAGCGGTCGAGCTCCCGATACACGCCCTTGGGCGGCGGCTTCAGGACCGCGATGTCCTGACGCGCGAACGCGCGGGAGCGGTCCACCGCACGCAGGTCGCGATACTTGGCGCGGACCTCGCGGGCGGCGACCCGCACATCGACGCCTCCGCGCGTGATCCGCACGTTCCGCACGAAGGCGTCCTCGTCGGGGAAACGCAGCATCGGGGCCTCGACGAGCGAGTTCCAGCGCATCGACGCCACCGTCGGTTCCTCGCCGGGACGGGCGAGAGACAGGTGGCGAACGAAGCGCACCCCTTCGATCGCCTTCACCTTCGAGATGAGGTCGCCCACGAACAGTTCCTGGCGGTCAGCCCGCGCGAGGTCCTCGTCGCGCAGGATGCCGTGCCGGGTATGGAGCGGCTGCAGGATGTGCTCGAGCGGCACCTTCTCGGCGAGGGCCTGCTCGAACGAGCGGAACACGACACCCGCAGCCACGACCCGTGCGCACTGGTCGTAGATCTCCGCGAGGATGTCCGCCGGAGGGCGTGCGCCGCCGATCTCGAATTCACCGAACAGGTCGATCTCGATTCGCGCAACACTCGAGACGTCTGCAAGGTCCTCACAAAGGTTGCGGTTGGCGCGGTAGACCTCCCGCACGCTCTCGCGCACCTCGGCGTCCTCCGCCGTGCCCGTGTCGTCGCTCGCATGCTTGACCGAGATGCGGTAGAGCCCCGGAATGCCGTTCGCGGGATCGGTATCCGCACTCACCCACACATTGGCGATCTCGGCAATCGTGTCGAGCAGCGCGCGACGATAGTCCGCATCGGTGACCGGCCGGCCCGGCAGCACCGATGAGGGCGGGTGCAGCCCGAGACTGGCGAAGGGTATGCGCCCGTTGGTCTCGGTGAGCAGGTCCGCCACGGAGAAATCGATGCGGTAGTCGAGGTCGGTGAGCGCGTAGCACAGCGCCTCGAGCATCGTCACGCCCGGATCGTGCAGGTTGTAGTCCGTCCAGACGTCCCCGCTGAGGTCCTGCGCAAGCCGGATGCCCTCGGTGCGCAGCGCCTCGTAGCTCGTCGGCGATGGCGTCCCGCGATGACGGGGAATGTGTCCCCGCTTGGTGGCGCGCTGCGGTACCGGCGCCTCGCTCATCGGCCGTCTCCCGAGGGCACGGACCCGGTCATCGCCGGATCGAACCACAAGCGGGTGAGATGCACCTGAATGAGGACGTCGTCGGAGTACGGACAGCGCGTGCGGATCATCAGGCGATAGCGCGCGTCCTTGCCCGACGTGCCTTCCCAGCGCAGTTCGATGCGGTCGCAGCGCGTGCCGAAGTAGGCTTCCTGCGCGCGAATCTTCCGGCGCGGCCGGAACCAGTCGAACAGCGAGGGCTTCGGATTGAACGTGTTGAGGGCGATGGCGTGAAGCAGTGCATAGCGCCCGTTGCCCTTGCGGTCGCCGACGCCGGCCATCACCTCGAACCCGTGGCAGCCCTTCAGCCACCCGGTGATGTCATGCCATTTGCCGTCGGCCCTGACCGGACCCCTCTCGTAGGTGGAGGCGTCCCCGTCGGGTCCCTGCACGACCTCTTCCGGTTCGAAGCCGCCGAGACGGCCGGCCGCACGCACGACGCCGTTTACATCGAGCGCGTACTCGGGTCGGTCGTTGTTGACGCCGATCCGCCCGACCGGATCGAAGCTGAGCACCGAAGGGCCCGGCACGTTCGAGTCCCTGGCGCTGAACACGAGACGCTTGCCGCGTCCGTCGCCCGTTTCGGCGCCGTAGGCGATGGACCACTGCACCGTGTTGGGATCGCGCTGCGTGTAGAAGCTCACCAGCGCATTGGAGCTGCCGAGCGCGGAGATCTCCACGCCATGCTCGGGCGACTTCCGGTAGCCCTCGTCCACCATGTTGAGCGTGGAATCGATGAGATCCCCGAAGTGGTCCTCCGTGGGCAGTGTCCCGGCCTTGAAGTAGTTGCGCAGCGTGGCGCGGTTCTGGCTACCCACCGCGGGACCTCCCGATCACGAAAGTGTTTCCGACTTCGAGATCGGCCACTCCCGCGGGCCGCGCCTCGTCGTAGCGAGCATCCGCCATCAGCGTGATCGCATGGTTGCGCGTCGGCAGCGCGATGCTCCACGGCGAGCGCGGACGCAGCGTGCCGGGGGCGTCCCCGCGCGCCATCTCAGCCAGCAGTCCTGCCGAGTCGCCGAGACCGAAACGGCCCTCGTCGTCCTCGGCCACCTGCAGCAGCGACACCCGGCCCACGGAGTCCACGTAGTCGAGATCGCGGATCCAGCCCTCCACCTCCTCCTTGCGCAAGACCCAGTCGAAGCGGGCGCCGAGCCCCTCCTCGCGCCAGGGCGTGAGCCGATGGGAGATGTCGTTGTTGAGGCGCTGGATGGACGATCCGCTCTGATGGCCGCGATGGAAGCGCACCGCGCAGCGCACCTGGATGCGCTCGTAGACCGGGTTGCGGACGATCAGCCGGGCGAACGGTGAACAGCGCTCGACGAGAAAGTCGCGGATGCGTTCGAGTTCGACGGCGTTCAGCTTTGGCGCGCGCAGCTGGTCGACGGCACCCGGCGGCGGCGCGGGCACGACCACGACCACCACCCCGCCCGATGACGGGACGCCACCGACGCCGCGCACGCCGGCAAAGCACTTCGCCTTGAACACCGAGGGAAACTGTTCCAGGACGATGCGCTCGAAATCCCAGTGCGTGAGCGCCCGGTTCTTGTGGCGCAGCCTTTCGCCGATCCGCGCGGAGAACTCATCGCGCTGCTCGGCAGGACGGCCACCGAAGACATCGCCCACCTGGGTGACCTGCACGATCCCGGCAAGGGCCGACAGCGATTCGGCCGTCGAACCGGCGCGCGGTGCGGACAGACCCACGGTATCGGCGCGTTCCCGCGTTGCGACCGCTGCCTGCGCATGCACGCCGTAGAGCCCCGCGAAGCCATCGAATCCGCTGTCCGTCCCCACCCGGAGCCAGAACGAATCGGCCGGGAGGATCGTGTTGTCGCAGTCGATGCCCTCGGGCAGATCGAGCGTCACGATGCCGGAGGTGAGGAAGCCCTGCGTCGTGTCGGCGAGGACGCGGTCGGCGGGAAGCGCATGCCAGCGGTTGCCCGCCAGGTAGGACCAGGCGATCTTCGGCCGCGGACCGCCACCGGCCGCGCGACGCGCAGATTCGTCCCGCAGGTGGAACAGGAGGCTGAGCAGTCCGGACGGCGTGTCGGGGGAGAGCGCGATCAGCAGGTTGCCATCGTGTTCGAAGCGCGGCACGAGTCCCTTCGAGCGTCCGCGGATGGCGGGGTAGATCTCCTCGAAGCCGAAGGGATGGAGCAGCAGCACCTTCGAGTCCGCATCCGCCCGTTCCGCGGGAATCTCCACCGCGAGATTGAGTACGGTCGCGGCGCGGTACTCGAAGCTGAGGCGCTCGACCACCGGTGCATAGGGCGCGTTGGGCAGCGGCAGCGGACGCTTGCGCTTGGCATTGGCGGCCACCGCCTGGGCAAGCAGCTGCGGATACTCCCGGTTGCCGAACGGATCGGACGGATCCGACAGCGTGAACTTGAAGAAGCCGGCACGCGCCGACAGGTCGAATTCGAAGGTCTCGCCGTCCTTGAACCGCAGCGGCCGGCAGTGATTGCTGAGCGCGGCCGCGTCGATGCCGATGGTGGATTCCCGCGCGAGCTGCTGATCATCGCCGGAGCGGCCGAACAGCGGTTCGCCCGCGCCCTCCTCGGCCCCGCTCTGCCAGTGTCCGTCGCGAAGGATCGAGGTGGCCACGCGCACGGACTGGTTGGTGCGTTCCGTCGTGTAGCCGCGGTAGTAGGCGCCGAAGCCGCCGTCGTCCTCGGGCAGGCCGCCCCACTCGAATGTCAGCGCCAGCGCAGTGACGTTCTTGCGGGCCAGTTCCTCGCTGCCGAACACCAGGTAGGACCCGCGAGCGGGCAGCGGCCCGAAGGGCTGAAATGGTTTCGACGGGTCGAGACGTCCGAGCTGATTGTGCAGGAGCGCGGTGCGGGCGCCCTCGACGTGCACATCCAGATGCACCTTCGCGAGCGCGAGATCGGCGAAGACCGAGTAGCTGAAGACACCGCTCTCCGCGCGCACGCGTACCCGCACGCAAGGCTGGTCAGTCTTCCAGCCGGAACGGTGCACCGCCTCGTCGTAGGGACTCACGGGTGCCGCGTCGGGGCGCAGCCGGGCGATGAGCGTGAGATCCGATGCGCCCGCGGGATCGCTGCCGAGCAGAAAGGTGTCCGTGGGTGCGGACCATCCCTGCGGGGTGGTCACCTCGACCTCGAACACATCCGCGAGCACGCGGTTCACCAGCAGTTCCCGTACGGGCCGCCGGCGGCCACGCAGGCAGCTCAGGATGTTGTGACGGGCCGGATTCTCCCCGGAGGCCGCGATCCGGCGGCCGCGCACGCGCAGTACGTTGTCCGGTTGCGACAACCCCCTCAGGGCACGCTTGATGCCGCGGAAGTCCCAGTCGCCGACGGCGTCGGCATCGAGCAGCATCCAGCGGCGGAACACATCGCCGAACGCCTGGAAGAAGGCGCTCTCCGTGCGGGCCTGCAGGCAGCGCTCCAGACAGTAGGCGTTGAACAGCATCGGAAGATCCGCGCCACGCCAGGGGCCGGCCGGACCATGGTCGAGCACGGGCTGGCCGTCGACCAGCAGCGCGAGGCCGGCCGGCAAGGCGCCGGAAGGCTCGTAGCGAAGCGGCAGAGTCCGGCGCGCGAGATCCTTCAGGGCAGCCGCGAGCATCGCCCACACGTCGCGCGGCAGCGGGGCGGGAGCTCGAATCACGGCGGTGCAGCCCGGTCGTTCGAAGCGCTCCTTCAAGGCGATGAGCGCTCCGCCCCGAAGTGCCTTCATGTCCCGGATGATCAGTTTCACGCCGAGCCGCGTCACGGCGCCCGCAGCCATCTCGTCGCTCCGGGAGTCCGAATGCCCTTCGATCCTGGCAAAGCGCTCGAACACGCCGGCGATCACACCGGCCGCGGTGATGACCGATTCGTCCGGCTCGGCGTGTCCGACCCGCGCAAGCTCGGCGGCGAGATCCGCGGCACGGGAGTCGCGCTGCGCCGGCTGATCGAACACCAGACGCATGCGGATCTCACGTGCGCCCTCCGCCAGGGCGAGCAGCGGACTGGCGATGGCGAAGCCCAGGCTCGCATCGGGCGAGGCGGTAGCGCCGGGCCGGCGCACCAGCCCGCCGAACAGCGGCCAATAGCGCGCGGTCCGCTGCGCGTCGTCCGACGCGGGGAAGGTCTCGATGGTCTCCGACCTTACCCGCGTGACATACCGCAGTTCCCGCTCCGGGGAGATCAGCCGATCCCGCTCGAGCCGGATCGTGCGCAGCCCCACCACGGTGGCGAGGGTGACCGCCAGCTCGGCCCCGGTCCGGTACACGACGGGCCCGCCTTCCATCTCCTTGCCGAGCGCGAAGCCGGATCCGGGCGGCACGCGCACATCCAGTCCAGGCGCCGTTACACGGCGGTAGACCAGATGCACCTGATCCGGCTGCGCACCACGCTCCTCGAAGAACAGGCATTCGCGGTGGTAGAAGTCGCGATGCCGTTCGGTGAATTCGTTGAAGCGTGCCTGCACCCTGCCGTACAACTGGAGGAACGTGAGGAACAGCGCCGCCGAGGGCTCGTGACCCTCGCTGCGGAGGGACTCCTCCAGGCGGGCGGCCGCTGCCGTGCGAAGGTGCGCGATGGCGTCCAGAAAGCCGAAGAACACCGAACGCGCGCGCCCCCTGTCCCAGGAATAGTCGTCCCCGCCGCTCCCGACGCCGGCATCGCCCCAGACTTCGTCGAGTTCGCCACGCAGCCGCGCCGCCGCGGGGTTCGCATCCACGTGAGCCATCGCCCAGCGCAGACCCGGCGCGAGCTTCTGTTCGATGGCCCGGCGCAGTTCGGCGCATAGCAGCTGTGCGCCCGGGCGGTCGATCATGGCCAGCAGCCGGTACCAGCGGTCGATGCGGTGCGCGCCGGCCAGGATGCGCAGCAGCACGCTCTCGTCGGTCGCGAGGTCCACGGTCTCGAACAGCGAGCCGCGCAACGCCTCGACGTCGGCATCGGCGATGCCACTCAGCACCAGGGCCTCGTCGGTCGAGAACCATCGCTCCCACGTTCCGTCGGGTTCGTTGTGCAGATTGAAGAACGCGATCTGCCGTGCGAACCGTGCTGTCGCCGATGCGAGCGCAGCGAGCGAGCGTTCGTCGGGACCGAAGCGGGAATCGCGAAGCGCCTCCGGCAGCCGGCTCGAGCGCTCGGTGCCCGCGCTGGCCTGCCACCGCGGACGGGCGGGAGGGTTCGGCTTGCGTCGCTCAGCCATCGCGGGGATGTCCCGGCGGGGCCGCGGCAGCCGCGTGACTGCCTTCGTGCAGATAGAGCGGGAACACGAGATTCGCGCGACTATTGGTGGTGCGCAGGCGGTAGACGAGCCGGATGTCGATCTCGCCTTTCCTCATGTGATCGAGACCGAACTCCACCGTCTCAAGCGTGACGCGCGGCTCGAAGAACAGCACGGCACGGCGGATGAGATCGCGCATCTCCGTGAGCGTGCTCTCGGTGATGGGTTCGAACACGAGCTTCTTCACCCCGCAGCCGAAGGTGGGCTGCATCACCCTCTCGCCCGGCGTCGTCGACAGGAGGATCCACAGGCTCTGCGACACATCCTCGTCCCGGGAAGCGAGGACGGCGCTGCGCGTCGCGGGATCGAAGCTGGGCGGGAATCCCCAGCCGGTACCGAGGAAGGCGGGATCGTCGTTCATCGCTATCCGCCGATCATCACGGTAGGCAATCCGAGCACGATGCTGCCACCGTGCGCTGTGCTGTCGCCCATGCGGGCGGCAGGCTTGCCCCCGATCATCACCGTGGCAGATCCCTTGACGATCGAGTCGGGCGGACCGACGCACACGGCGTTGTCCCCCACGACCGCCGCAGGCAGCTTGCCGATCAGCACGGTCGGCACGCAGGGACCGATGATCGGCCCGCCCACGTGCGGAATCGGCGGCAGCCCGGGAGTCACCATCGGGCACACGTGCATGTCGGTTATTCGCGCGGCGGGGGGCATGGTGGTCAGGCGTTCAGTTGATCATCACCATGGCGCCCTTCACGGTGGTCTGACCGGAGGCGGACAGCTCGGCGCTCGCCGCACCCTTTGCCACGAATCCCACCTGCGCGTCGCAGTTCACGTTGAGGCCGGAAGCCTTCACGTCGGCTTTCGAGGT
>CAZEDA010000037.1:0-16568 GCA_964510915.1 uncultured Rhodocyclaceae bacterium
GTGAAGACGTGAAGACGTGAAGACGTGAAGACGTGAAGGCGTGAAGGCGTGAAGATCATCGAATCATTCGACGCCATGCTGGAATACGCGGTCCGTAGCCCGGACTCTGTCCGGGGATGCGGTCGCCATGGCGACGAATCAACCACCGCCCCCGGGCGAAGCCCGGGCTACGGCGGCGCCGCGCCGCCGTTCACCCTTCACCCTTCACCCTTCACCCGTCACATCTCCACGCCCTCTACAATCCCGGAACATCAGCATCGGAGAACACGCATGATCGTCGAGCGGATCTGGACCGGGAATGCCTATCGCAACTTCAACTATCTGATCGCCTGTTCCGAGACGGGGGAGGCGCTGGCGGTGGATCCGCTGGATCACGAGAAGTGTCTGGCTGCGGCGAAGGATCGCGGCTGGACCATCACGCAGATCCTCAATACCCACGAACACGGCGACCACACGGGCGGCAATGCGCCTGTCATCGCGGCCACGGGGGCGAAGCTGCTGGCCCACCGCAACGCGACAGCGCGCATCGCCGGGATCGACCGCGGGCTCGCGGCGGGCGATGTCATCCGCGTGGGGCGCACGGTGGAACTCGAGGCGCTCGATACGCCGGGGCACACGATGAGCCACATCTGCCTGCTGTCGCATACGGAAGAGCCCGCGCTGTTCTGCGGCGACACGCTCTTCAATGCCGGTGCGGGCAATTGCCACAACGGCGGGCATCCGAACGAGCTGTACCACACCTTCGCAGCGCAGTTGTCGAAGCTCCCCGACGCGACGCGCATCTATCCCGGGCACGACTACATCGCCAACAATCTCAAGTTCACCCTGGACCGCGAGCCGGACAACCCTCGCGCGGCGCGGCTGCTCGACGAGGTCGACGGCCAGGATCCGGCCCGGGGCATGGTGACGACGATCGGACTGGAGAAGGAGATCAACACCTTCTTCCGTCTTTCCAGCCCGTCGGTGATCGCGCGGCTGCGCGATGCCTTCCCGGATCTGCCCGATCAGCCGGACGCGAAGACCGTGTTCGTCAAGCTGCGCGAACTGCGCAACAAGTGGTGAGCCGAAACGCTATTTCGCCTTGACCGCTTCGGTCACTGTCGCGAGGGCCTCGATCTCGACGCGACGGTCGGGCGCGAGGCACGCGCGCAGCGCCTTCTTCTTGAGCCGGTCGCACGCCCCGGCAGCGGTCACCGGCTGACTGCGGCCCTTTCCGGATGACGTGATGCGTGCCGGGTCGACGCCCCGCATGACCAGATAGTCGCGGACGGCCTTCGCACGCTTCTCGGACAGACGCTGGTTCAGCTTGTCGGAGCCAAGACGGTCCGTGTGGCCGACGACGGTGACCGATTCGTAGTTGCCTGCCTTGCGGAGAAATGCCGCCAGTTCGTCGAGTTCCGGGATGGTCCGGCGCTTGAGCACGGCGCTGTTGCTGTCGAACAGCGCCCCCTTGTCGATCTGCAGGGTCCTCTGGAGCAGCGGCGCCGGGCGGCTGTCGGCGACGGCCGGCTTCGCCGCCTGATCCTTCCGGGGCGGTTCGCCCGCTGCGGCATCCACCGAATACTTGGTGACAGGGAACTCCGCCGGCGCCTGATCGGCGGCCGAGGCGATCGGGGCGGTATCGGACTCCCGTTTGCCAGGATCGACCGCAACCGCAGCAGCGGCCGCAGGCTCGCCCCAGAGCGATTCCCCCGCGTAGACGGGCGCCTTGTCCGCGCCGTCGGCCAGCACGTCGTCTTCCGGGCCCGAGCCATCGGCGAGCCATGGGGTCTCGTCGTCGCCATCGTCCATGGCGCTGGCATCCGCCGCCTCGGTGGTGTCCTCGTAGTCGTCGTCATCCGTGTCGGCCAGCGCCCCAGCCCCGTCCGCGAGACCCGCTGCCGCAACGGCAGCGCCGGTGGCAGCCGCCGTGCCCGCCGTACCGGCGCCGGCGGTACCGGCTCCCGCACTAGAGGAAGCCTGCGGAGCCGGGGCTGGTGTCGTGGCGGCCGCGGGCGCCGGTGCGGGGGCAGGACTCGGCGCGGCGACGTTCGAAACGTTGCAGTCCACGCCGGTCGACCCGCGCGAGTCGTTCACGCAGGCGCGCGACACGCCGTCGCGCACGGCCTTGCCGGAAGAGTCCCGGATGGTGGGCGGCGGCAGGGGGGGCGCGGCGGGTGCGGGATCGAGCGAACGGGATTCGACGATGATCGGCGCCGGGGCGCTGCCAGCTGCCTTCGATGCTGCTGCCGGTGCCGCGGCGGGCGCGGCGGCAGCCGGCGAGGCAGCCTTGGACCTGGCTTTGGCGCCGTCGCCGCCGCCTTCGCAGTCCGGATTGGCGAAGGCGTGCGTGTCGCCGCCGGCCGCGAGACATGTGCTGCCCTTGCCGTCGCGCGTGGACCTCCCGAACCCGTCGTTGATCCACCGGCCCTTGCCGTCGGCCTGGGCGGCGAGCGGTGCGAGAAGGGAGGCGATGGCTAGGGCGAGCAACGAATGGCGGAAAGGTCGGGTCATGGAGAGTCCGGATGAGAAGAGAAAGAAACGGGCAATTCTCCGCGGGCGACAGACCCTGCGGCACTGCACCAAATCATAGCGAGGAATGCGTCCTCCGATCCACCCGAATCAGCGAAATGCCGGCATGGAAGTGACCGGCGGCAGAGTCACGTTGCAGACGTCATGACCGTCGGCCGGCACTTCCTTCGCGAACATCTTCTGGATCGGCACCCAGAATACGGAGCTCGCGAGCCGGCCCATGGTTCCCAGGATGTCGCCGGTGGACACGCCGATCTTGAACTTGCCGAACTTGCCGGTGACCTGGATGGGCGTGGCGAGGCTCAGGAACTGCGGCACCTTCGCCTGCGGCTGCATGCGCAGGGCGACTTCCTCCTCGCGGAAGTCCGCGCGGCCCCGGCCGCTCACACGCATGCGGCTCGTGTCGAGCACGATGGTGCGATCCACCAGCTGGCCGTCGCGCAGTTCGAAGCGGCCGAGCGCGCAGTTGATCTTCGACCCGGAGCCCGGGTCCACGGCGGGCACCAGTGCGACGAGCAGATTCACCGCCCACAGGTCGAAGATGCCCGAGCGCATGTTCTCCGGCCACACCGCGAACTCCACGCGGCCGGTGCCGAACTTGAGGATGTCGGACAGATACCGGGCGCGGGAGCTCACGTCCATGCGCAGGCTGAACTGGCCGCGCAGATCGGTCTCGGGCTTGATGCGCCGGGCGAGGATGCCGTAGTCGAAGCGCTCCACGTCGATCTTCGTGTCGACTCTCACTTCCGTGTCCGTCGGTTCATAGGCGAGGGCGAGGCGTGCCGAACCGCCGGGAATCTGCACTTCCACCGGACCGATCTCCGCGCGGCCGTTCTCCAGGCGGGCCTCGAGCCGGCCGCTGCCCAGCTTGTCCTTGCCGGACAGCACGCGGTCCACGCGTACCGTGAGCCGCACATCCTGTCGTCGCAGCACCGCGGGGCTCAGCAGTTTCTGCGCTTCGTCGCTCGCCGCCGCCGCCTTGGCCTTCAGTTCCTCGACCGTGAGCGTCTTCTCCTCCGCCTTGTCCTTCTCGGGCTTGCGCTCCACGGGTGACCAGTCGCCGAAGGCGAAGTCGTCGAGCTGGATGTCGGGAGCGGTGAGGTCCACCTCCAGTCGCGGTTTCGCGCCTGCCGTCAGCAGTGCGCCGCGGCCGAGGAGGGTGCTGGAGCCCACGGTCAGCTTGAGGGACGAGACTTCATAGCCCTGGGCCGACATGCGGAAGCGACCCGCTGCGGAGTAAGGACCCCACGGCGGCAGTTGGGCGCGGACGAGGCCGTTCAACTTGTCGAAGCGAGTGCCGCTCGCATCGAGCGAGAGCTCGATATCGCCCTTGCCGACGGGCTTCGCGAGCGTGCCGTCCAGCTTCACCTTCAGATCCGGGACCGTTGCCGTCATGCGAAACGGGACAGGACCCGAAGGCGCGAGCAGCTGCAGCACCGTCGCGGTCTCCAGATCGATGTCGATCGGCACGCCGTCCATGCTGCCGTCGAGCGACAGGCGCACCGGCGCGCCGCGTCCGGCGCGGAGCACGCCCTGGTCCAGCCGGATCTTCGCTTCGGCACGCGTATTCGGATCGCGCAGGGTCACGCGGGCGTCCTCCACGTTGCCCACGAGTTCCGAATTCGCCAGCAGCTCGCCCAGCAGACTCGAGCGGGCCTCCAGGCTGAGGCGGATTGCGCCGACCTGCGCTTCGACGGTTTCGCCGAGACCGAATCGCCGCAGGAGCTTGCCGACGTCCACCTGCTCGGCCATCAGCCACAGGGAACTGCGCGGCTGGCTGGTGCGCAGATCCAGCGACAACGCGCCGCGGAAGGCAACGTCGGCGATGGTCGCCGAGAAGGCCGAAGGCTGCATCGCGCCGTCCCTCACGCGGCCGTCGAAGAGAATGTCGCGGGGTTCGAGCGGCGTGCCCGTCACGCGCCGGACGCGGATGGTGGCGTCCGCGTCGCCGAGATCGATGCCCTTGGGAAGGATGGGAATCTCCAGCACCGGGCGTTCTGCGACCGGTTCCTTGCGCGGCTTCGGAGGCGTGTTCGGCAGCAGACTCTGGAGTTCCGCCACGTCGATGGCGGCGGCGTCCAGGCGGACCTGCACCAGCGGTTTGCCGGCGACGACCGTGCGCGCGAGCGCGGCGTCGATGCGGCTTCGCCCGAGCTGGAAGGCGAGGTCGTCGATGCGCCAGTCGGTTTCGGTCATCGAAGCCCTGCCCTTGAGGGACACCTTCGCGCTGGCACCGGCGGGCAGTCCGAGCCATCGTGTGACGTCGGCCGTGCGGTCGGCGGCAAGGTCGAAGGCGAGTGTCGGTCCCTTGTCCGCCGCGGGCGCGCGCAGCACGCCGGAAAGGTGTGCGCGCACGCTGCCGGATCGCACTTCGAAATCGAGCGGCGTGCTCTCGTCCTGCATCACCTTCTCGAGGGAACCGCCGCTCAGGCGCGCAACGATCTTCTGGCCGAGCAGAGCGCCGCGCAGCTCGCCGCTCAATGGCCTGGCCGCAGGCAGCTGTACGACGAACCGGTCGAGATCGAAGGCCACCGGGCGGCCGCCGTCGAAGTTGCCGTAGGAGAAGCGGCCCTTCTCGATGGCGAGCTTCACGTCGAGACTGCGCACCAGTTCCGCACCCTGGTCGCCCTCTGCCCGGATGTTCAGGGCGAAGCGCTGGAGATGGCCCTGCACGCCGCGGGCGCCGGTGAGCAATTCGGCCAGTCCCCCCAGGTCGGAGTCCTCCGTGGCCAGCGACAGCGCGAACCGCGGCGGGTCGGCTACGCCGTCCGCGCGGATGTCGCCGCGCAGCGCCACGTCCGTGATGGTCACGGCCATCGGCGCTTCGAGCCTGCCTTCCTGCACGCGCAACGTGAGCCTGGCATCGCGCACCTCGCCCGGCAGGCTCAGCCAGCGGTCCACCGCGAGCTCGAGATCCACGTCGGCATCGCGCAGCGCGCGGAGCGAGAACGTCGCCTGCGAGAGTTCGCGATAGGTGTCGCGGAAACTCTTCGGATCCTCTTCCTCCTTCGCGTTGTCGTTGAGGAAAGGCCGCAGATCGAGCGTCGGCAGCGCCAGCCGGCCGCGGATCGCCGGGCGCTCGCCGCGATTGTCCACGGTGACTTCGCCGCTCATGGCGGTGCGGCCCATGACGCCGGTGAGGGAGGTGACCTCGAGGTGGTTCGGGCTGAAGCGAAGGTGTGCCGCGAGGGCCGTGGCGCCGACCTTCGGCAGGGTCGTCTGGAGCAGCCGCTCGACCTCGGCGAGATTCTCGGTGCCCATGGCGAAGTCGATGTCGCCGCCGAGCCCCTTCACCTGCCCCTTCAGGTTCAGCACGGTGCTGAGGAACTCGACCCGGAGCGTCAGGGGCCACGGCTGCGAGGAGCCGACGAGATCGGACAGCGGCCCCCCGGTGAAGGTGACGTCGTAGGGGAAGCTCTTCTCCACGGCGCCGCGCATCGCGACTTGCAGTGGCTGGCCCTGGGGAGACTGCCCCTGCATGTGGTCCAGATCGAAGAAGTGGCTCTTCCCGTCGCGTCCGACGAATTCGACGTTGAGGCGGTCCAGCGAGACCTTGCGGATGTCGAGCATGAGGGCGGCATCTCTCGCCGTCGTGGCGCCTTCGCTCTTCGCGGCATCGGAAGCCGGTGCAGGCGGGGCTGTGCTCTCGGGAAAGACGAAGGTCCAGTTGTTGCTGCCGTCCCGGTTGGTCACGAGCTTCACGGCGAGGCCGCTGCCGGACAGTTCGCGGATGTGCACGCGGCTGCGCAGCAGTTGCCACAAGTCCACCGCGAGGCGGGCCTCGCCCAGGCTCGCGAGCGTGCCGCTGGCGAACCCGCCCGGATTGGCGATGTGCAGCCCGCCCACTCTCAGCCACGGTTCGCCGGAGATCTCCAGCTGCGCCGGTCCGTCGAAGCGGACCTCGCGATGGAGGGCTTCGGAAAAGGCGGCGGCGAGCCGCGCGCGAAGCGGCGAGGCGTCGAGGGTGATGCCGACGAACGCCACATAGGCTACGAAAGCGACCACCAGGACCACCAGTCCCGTCACCGTCCAGCCCAGTGCCCGCGCGAGACGGCGAAGGCGGGAGGCGGGGCGGGCGGGGGAAGCTTCGGGCATGTGCTCCGAGGAAAGGTCTGGTCGAAGGGGGCGGACGGGGCGGGGCGCCCCGTCGCGCGGACAGGGGCGAAACGGTATGCTTCGACGGGTGCGCAGGGATCGTGTCACAGGCGACCGGCCGGCGCAACGCGGGAGACGACATGCGATCGTGGATGCTGGGGTTGGCGTTGTGTCTTGGCAGTGGCGTGGCGCAGGCTGCGGGCTGGGTGCTGGTCGGGACGGACGGCGATCTGGAGCACTACGTCGACGACAGCACGCTGGTGCGCACCGAGGAGGTGGTCCGGGTCGACAAGCGGGTGATCTACCGCAAGCCGCATCCCCTCGGCGATACGCCCGGCATGCCGCTCATCCGGGAGACGCGCGGCGTGGTCGAATGCGACTGCGATCGCAAGCAGCATCGCGCGGTGTCGCTCTCCATCATCGGGCTGTCCGACGAGGTGCTGTGGTCCTCCGGCGACATGAAGCGCGTGTGGGAGACCATCGATGCCGGCTCCCCGGGCCGTGCGACGCTCGACTTCGCGTGTGAGCGATCGGCGGGACCGAGGGCCGAATCGAAGTGACCGTCGCGGTGACGGCGTTGTCCGGTTCGGGTTGGCGCGGGCGCCCGGCGTGAACGACGCGCAGAACGCGGTGCGCCGCCTTCTGGTCCGCTCTGCGGCCGACGGTCGCGACTACACCGTGACGCTGGTGGCGCCGCATGCCATCGCAATGGCCATCGCCGAAGGCTCGCCCGGGGCCGCCAACCGCTTCGCCGTGAATCTCGGTGCGGGCGATGGCGTGTCGTGCAACGACCCCGTCTATCCGCTCTACCAGGCCGGCTATGCCGGTCTTGCCATCGAGGGCGGCGCCAACGCGGCGCTCGCGGTCAACCTGCCGTCACCGACGATCCGCAAGCTCATCTCCACCTTCATTACGCCAGCCAACATCGCGAGCCTGCTGAGCGAAAACGGCTGCCCGCTGGACCCCGACTTTCTGAAGCTCGACATCGACGGCTACGACGGCCCCGTGCTGCGCGCCCTCTTCGAGGCGGGCTTCCGGCCGAAGGTGCTGCAGCTCGAGGTGCAGCCGGAGTTCCCGCCGCCGCTCGCGTTCGCGGTGCACTACCACCCCGAGTATCGCTGCGTCGACGATCGCAACAAGGTGAGCGGCTTCTACGGCGCGTCGCTCGCCTACATGGCGGCACTCGGGCGCCAGTTCGGGTACTTCGCCGCGCAGATCGACTTCATCACGGCATTTACGCACGACGTCACGCTGGTGGACCGGCGCTACGCAGCGCTCGTGCAGTCCCGCTTCGGTATCGTCGAACGACCGGACCGCGAACTGTTCCTCGCGCATCCGCCCGGCTACTCGCATTTCCAGGAGAACGGCGTCGACAGCCTGCCCTGGCGCGCCATCGAGGACCCGCATGCGCTGCTCGCCACCGCGTGGGATGCCGCCGGTGTCGCCTGCGGTCAGAAGCATGGCCGTTCCCTGCCGTTTCATCTTGCGCTGGTCGAGGGAGGCGCCGCATCGCCCATGCGGGAAGCCCCCACCCCCTCCTAGGAGAACCGATGTTCCGCCCGTGGCTCGCGTTGCTGCTCTGTCTGTTCGCTTCTCTCGGCACGGCACAGGATTCCCGACCCGGCGTCGAGGTGTTCGCCCCGGAAGGCGAAGCGAAGGGTGTGCGTCAGGTGAAGGTCCTGTTCACCACCGTGATGGTGCCCTTCGGTGAGCCGACGGCGGTCCAGCCGTTCGACGTCGAGTGCCCGGAACCCGGGAAGGGCCGATGGGTCGACGGCCGCAACTGGGTCTACGAGTTCGAGCGGGATCTGCCGGGGGGCATCCGCTGCACGTTCCGGACGAAAGCCGAGCTGAAGGACCTCGACGGGCAGGCGCTGGCCGAGGCGCGTCACGAGTTCTCCACCGGCGGGCCCGCGATCGTCGAGTCGATGCCGTGGGACGGGGAGGAGGGCATCGACGAGAACCAGGTGTTCGTCCTGAGTCTCGATACGCCGCTGCGCGAAGCCACCGTCGCGAAGAACGTGTGGTGTGACGTGCAGGGCCGCGGCGAGCGCACCGCGGTCCGGCTCGTCACCGGCAAGGACAGGAAGGCGATCCTCGACCGGCAGCGCGAGTTCGTGGTCCGCACCGCCCGTGCCGCCTTCGAGCGGGCGGAGGCTGACACCATCGTGCGCACCAGGGCGTACGACCGCCTCCCCGCCGTGCTGCTGCAGTGTCGCGGCCGCCTGCCCGCCGAAGCGGAGGTGCGACTCGTCTGGGGCCCCGGCATCGAGTCGGCATCCGGTGTCGCCACCAGCCAGGAACAGACGCTGACGTTCAAGGTGCGCCCGGCGTTCGTCGCGAAGTTCTCCTGCCAGCGCACGCGCGCCAAGGGCAATTGCATTCCCGTGCTGCCGATGACGCTCAACTTCACCGCACCGATCGCCGTGAGCGCGGCCGAGCGCATCGTGCTGAAGCCGGCGGGGGGCGAGCCCCTGAAGGTCGTCATCAGCGACGACGAGCGCCGCGGCGGCATGACCGAGCGCGTGACCTTCGATGCCCCGTTCGCCGAGGGCATGACCTACTCGCTCTCGCTGCCCGACGGGCTGGTGGACGATGCCGGACGCGCGCTCACCAACGCCAAGCGCTTCCCTCTCACCATCAAGACCGATCCCGCGCCGCCGCTCGTGAAGTTCGCGGCGCGCTTCGGCATCCTCGAATGGAAGGCGGAGCCCGCGCTGCCGCTCACGGTGCGCAGCGTCGAGAAGTCTCTCGCCGGCAAGCAGGCCTCCGTGACCGGCCCGGCGAACGCGAAGGGGCTGCCGGCGCGTCTGCTGCGTGTGCAGTCGCCGCGGGAGATCCTCCACTGGCTCAAACGTCTCGACGAGGACGGCGAAGCCCGCTGGAGCGACCAGGGCTACCTCTCGCGCAGCGTGTTCGGCAGCGCCGACGCGACGAAGGCGCTCACCGTGCCGCGTCCCGGCGGCGAGAAGGACTTCGAGGTGATCGGCATTCCGCTGCCCGATCCCGGTTTCTACGTGGTCGAGGTGGTGAGCCCGAAGCTGGGGCAGGCGCTGCTGAAGGATGGCAAGCCCTACTACGTGTCCTCCGGCGCGCTGGTCACGAATCTCGCCGTGCATTTCAAGTGGGGCCGCGAGAGTTCGCTGGTTTGGGTGACCACGCTCGACAAGGGCGAGCCCGCGGCGGGCGCCGACGTGGCCGTGCTCGACTGCAGCGGCAAGGCGCTCTTCGAGGGCAAGGCCGACCGGCAGGGCATCGCGCGCATTGCCAAGAGCCTGCCGAGGGGCAATGCACTGGCGCCCTGCCGCGAATCGTGGGATCGCCGTCTGTTCATCACCGCGCGGCTCGGTCCGGACGCAACCTTCGCATTCTCCGACTGGAACGACGGCATCGAGACGTGGCGTTTCCGGCTGCCCCGCGGTGACGGCGAAGGCCCCGACCGTCTGGTGACCGTATTCGATCGCACGCTCCTGCGCGCCGGGGACACCGTCAGCATGAAGCACTTCGCGCGGCGCCAGACCAGCAGTGGGTTCGCGTTCGTGCAGCCGGGCTCGCTGCCGACCCGGGCGGTCGTGCGGCACATCGGCACGTGGCAGACGTGGGAGATGCCGCTCACCTGGGGCGCCGGCGGCCATGCCGAGTCCGCGTGGGCCATTCCGAAGGACGCCAGGCTGGGCGAGTACGAGGTGGTGCTGGCCGGTCCGAAGACCAAGGACGAGACGGATGGCAGTGTCTCCGGTCAGCGCGGCGGCAGCTTCCGTGTGGAAGCGTTCCGCCTGCCGGCGCTGCGCGCCGAGGTTCAGCTGCCCGCGGCGCCGCTCGTCGATGCGCAGTCCGTCGATGTCGGCGTTCAGCTTTCGTATCTGTCCGGCGGCGGAGCCGGCGGCCAGAAGGTGAGGCTCCGGGCGCTGACGCAGCCACGCCAGGTGTCGTTCCAGGACTTCGACGGCTACGTGTTCGCGAACGGGGACGTGCGCGAGACCACCCCGACCGCAGGCGGCGATCCGCAGTCCGCTGCCACGGAGAGCAGTGACGAGGACGTCGCCGAGGGCGCGGACGACTCGCGACAGTCCTCCGATGTGCGGACGCTGAAGATGCAGGCTCTCACGCTCGACGCCGGCGGCGCGGGGAAGACCCGCCTGGACGATCTGCCCCGTACGGAAATGCCGAGGGAGCTCCTGGTCGAACTGGAGTATGCGGATCCGAACGGCCAGATCTCGACGCGTGCGGCGCGGACGACGCTGTGGCCCTCGAAGATCCTGCTCGGCGTTCGGCCCGATGGCTGGGCCCTCTCCAAGGAGAAGGTCAAGCTGCAGATCGCCGCGGTGGATGCGGCAGGACGCGCGCAGTCCGGTGTCCGGGTGACGGTGGACCTGTACGAGCGGCAGAGCTATTCCCATCGCAAGCGGCTGGTGGGCGGTTTCTACGCCTACGAGTACGGCGATTCGCTGAAGCGCATTGGCGAGTTCTGCACGGGTGAGACCGACACGCGCGGCGTCGTCGCCTGCGACGCCCCGGTCGCGCAATCCGGAAATGTCGTGTTCCGGGCGCGGGCGGCGGATGCGGACGGCAAGGTGGCGGTGGCCCATGCCGATGCGTGGGTTGCCGGTTCCGGCGAATGGTGGTTCGAAGTCGGCAACGACGACCGCATGGACGTGCTGCCCGAAAAGCCGCGGTACGACCCGGGCGAGTCGGCGGTGGTGCAGGTGCGGGCGCCGTTCCGGAAGGCCACTGCACTGGTGACGGTGGAACGGGAGGGCATCCTCGATGCGTTCGTGACGACGCTCTCGGGCAAGTCACCCGTGGTGAAGGTCCCCCTGGCCGGCAACTACGCGCCGAACGCCTTCATCTCCGTGCTGGCGGTGCGCGGGCGCGTCGCCGGCGTGCAACCGACGGCGCTCGTGGATCTCGGACGGCCGGCGTTCCGACTCGGGGTGACGAACGTTCGCGTCGGCTGGAAGGCGCACACGCTGCAGGTGAAGGTCACACCGGAGCGCGAGGTCTATCGCACACGCGAGAAGGCCCGCGTGGCCATCCAGGTGGAGCGTGCGGACGGCAAGGCGCTGCCCAAGGGTGCCGAGGTCGCGGTCGCCGCCGTGGACGAAGCGCTGCTGGATCTCATGCCCAATACCTCGTGGCAGCTGCTGGAAGCCATGATGCATCCGCGCGGCATCGACGTCGAAACGTCCACCGCGGTCTCCCAGGTGATCGGCCGGCGGCACTTCGGCAAGAAGGCGCTGGCGCCCGGGGGCGGCGGCGGCCGGCAGGTGTCGCGCGAACTGTTCGACACGCTGCTCCTGTGGCGCGGCCGCGTGAAGCTCGATGCGAACGGACGCGCGGAAGTGGATGTGCCGATCAACGATTCGCTCACGAGCTTCCGCATCGTGGCCATCGCCTCCGCGGGCACCGGCCTGTTCGGCACCGGCAGCACGTCGGTGCGCAGCGCGCAGGATCTTCAGCTCATCTCCGGTCTGCCGCCGGTCGTCCGCGAGACCGACCGCTACACGGCCACCTTCACGGTCCGCAATGCGAGTGCGCGGGCGATGGATGTGGAACTCGACGCCGCGTTCACGCCGGTGGGAGGGAAGTCCGGTGCGGTGACGCTCGAGAAGCGCCCGGTCTCGCTCGCCGCGGGCGAGGCCGCGAATGTCTCGTGGACGGTGACGGTGCCCGCCAACGCGACCGCGCTCCAGTGGACGGCGAGCGCACGCGAAGTGGCGGCGGAAGGCGGGGCGGGCGACTCGATGAAGGTGAGTCAGAAGGTCGGTGTCGCGGTTCCGGTGCAGGTGGTGCAGGCGACCCTCGCGCGGATCGACGGTTCGTTCACGATGCCGGTCGCGCCACCGGCCGCAGCCATCACCGGCAAAGGCGAGCTGCGGGTGAATCTCACGCCGCGGCTGGGCAACGGCCTCACGGGTGTGCGCGACTACATGGGCGCCTATCCCTACAGCTGCCTGGAACAGCGAGTCTCGAAAGCCGTGGCGCTGCGCGATGCCGCCCAGTGGCGCGCGATCGTCGGCACCATGCCGGGTTACCTCGATCGCAACGGCCTCGCGAAGTACTTCCCGTCCCTGTCCGAGGGCAGCGAGGTGCTGTCCTCCTATGTGCTCGCTATCTCTCACGAAGCCGGATGGGATCTGCCCGAGAACGTCGCGACAAGCCTGAAGCGCGGACTCGGCGAGTTCGTGGCCGGGCGGCTGTCGCGCCCGGGCATCTATCCGGCCGCCGATCTGGCGATCCGCAAGATCGCGGCGCTCGATGCGCTCACGCGCCATGGCGAGACGGTCGATCCGGCGGTGCTGTCCACCTTCGAACTCCGCCCGGACCTGTGGCCGACCTCCGCCGTGATCGACTGGCTCGCGATCGCGCAGCGCTGGGATGCCATGCCCGATCGCGAGAAGCATGCGAAGCAGGCCGAGAACATTCTCCGCACCCGGCTCGATCTGCAGGGCACCCGCCTGGGATTCTCCACGGAACAGCGCGACGGGCTGTGGTGGCTCATGGTGAGCGGCGACGTGAACGCCAATCGCATGCTGCTTGCGGTGCTGGACCATCCGCGCTGGAAGGAAGACCTGCCGCGCCTCGCGCGGGGATCCTGGCTGCGCCAGAAGCGCGGGCACTGGGACACCACCGTGGCGAACGCGTGGGGCACGCTCGCCATGGAAAAGTTTTCGCAGCGCTTCGAGGCGCAACCGGTCGCCGGCGCCACGACCGGCCTGCTCGGCGAAGTCTCCCGCAAGCACGCGTGGCGCGAGCAGGACGACGGCGCCTCCCTGAGTTTCGAATGGCCCGCGCAGACCCGCGATCTCAAGCTGACACACGAAGGTAGCGGGACGCCGTGGGCGACGGTCCAGAGCCGCGCCGCGATCCCGCGCACCGAGCCCTTCGAGTCCGGCTATCGGATCCGCAAGACGGTGACCGTCGTGGATGGCAACGGCAGTCTGTCCACGGGCGACGTCGTGCGCGTGCGTCTGGATCTCGAAGCGCAGGCCGACATGACGTGGGTGGTCGTGGATGATCCCGTGCCCGCCGGCGCGACGATCCTGGGCAGCGGGCTCGGCAACGACAGCGAGATGATGAAGGGGCGCTCGTCCGGTGAGGGCTCGCTGTGGACGGCCTTCGAGGAGCGCGCGTTCGACGCGTTCCGGAGCTACTACGTCTACGTGCCCAAGGGATCCTGGCGCATCGAGTACAACCTGCGGCTCAACACGCCGGGGCAGTTCCATCTGCCGGCGACTCGCGTCGAGGCCATGTACGCGCCGGAGATGTTTGCCGAGTTTCCCAACGCCAACGTGGTGGTCGGCAAGTAGGGAATACGGTTCCCGGCGAACTACGCGGAGGCCGGGGGGGCTGCAGCCGGCTGGGGCAGGACGACCACGATGGTGGTGCCCCGGACAGGGTTGCGCTCCGCCCAGATGCGCCCGCCATGCAGGGCGACGATCTGGCGGCAGATGGCCAGTCCCAGTCCCGTGCCGCCGGCGCCGCTGCGCGTCTTGCTGCCTTCGACGAACCGGTCGAAGACGCTCGCCAGTTCCTCCTCCGGGATGCCGACCCCTTCGTCGGTCACCTCCATCCGCAGAGCCTTTCTGTCCGCATCGGCTTCGTCCGTGATGGTGTCGTCGCGCAGGCGCACGACCACCGTCGTGTCTTCCGGCGAGTACCGGATGGCGTTCGACAGCAGCTGGCGCAGCACCTGACAGAGCCTCGCGCCGTCGACGCTGTACAGATCTCCGGCGAGCGTTGCCTCAAGAGCGAGTTCCATGCGCTTCACCTGAGCAAGCGGGCGCATTTCGTCGAGGACAGGCGTCACCAGGGCCGCGGGGTGTTCGGGTGCCACCGCCAGTTCGACGGTTCCCGCTTCCAGCTCGGACAGGTCGAGCAGATCGTCGACCAGGGACTGCAGGCGCGTTGCGCTCTGCTCGATGTTCCCGAAGAACCGGGCAAGCTTCTCCGGCGCGGTTTCCCCGCGGGCGGCCGTGCCGAGGCCCAGGCGGGAGAACGAAAGCACCGAATGCAGTGGCGTACGCAGTTCGTGCGACATGTTTGCCAGGAATGCCGATTTGGCGCGGTTGGCGGCCTCGGCGGCATTGCGGGCGGCGACGAGCTCCTGCGTGCGGCTTTCCACCTCGCGGGCCAGGGCATCGCGATGGTCGCGAATGACGGCTTCCGCCTCCTTCCGTGCCGTGATGTCCATTTGTCCGCCCACGAAGCGGATCGCGTTGCCCTCGGCGTCTCGCTCGATGCGTGCGCGGGAGAGGATCCACACCCAGTGGCCATCGCGGTGGCGAATGCGGAATTCCTGCTCACAGCGGTCGTCCCGGGAAGCAAGCGCCTGATTGCGGGCGGCGGCGAAGTGGTCGCGGTCATCCGGATGGACCAGCGCCTCCAGACTCGTCCAGTCGTCCGGGAGTTCCTCCTCGGAGTAACCCAGACGGCGGCGCAGGGGGTCGGCGAGGTGCAGGACGTCATCCTTCACGGACCAGGACCAGAGGCGCACGTCCGCGGCCCACGTGGCAGCGCGAAGAAAGGCCTCGCTCTCGCGCAGTGCTTCCTCCGCACGACGCCGCTCATCGATGTCGAGCGCGGAGGCGATGGTGAAACGCGCGCCGCCGGCAAGGGTCACCGCCGACTTGCACTTCTCGAACCAGCGGGTGATGCCGCCGGCCATCGGAAACTGGACTTCCGCACGCAGCGGCTGGCCGGTGGCGATGACCCGCGCGTCCTCCTGCGCAACGATCTTTGCGATGTCCGGCGGGGACACGTCCGCGTCGGTGCGTCCCAGGAGGGCCTCACGGTTTTTCTGCAGAACGGAGCAGGCTTCCCGGCTCACGATGACGAATCGTCCCGCCTCGTCCTTCACCAGGGTGGGAATGGGGAGGGCATCCAGGATGGCTTCCAGAAAGGCGCGCCCGCGCGCCTGAGCTTCCATCGCACGGAGGCGCTCGCGCTCCAGTCTTACATCGAAGGAGAGGATCAGTGCGCTCACCATCAGCGACACCAGCACCGAGGCGACGAAGCCGGTGATCAGATAGCCCCGGTCGATCTCGCCCAGCAGAGCGAGACTCATGGCTGACGTGATGCCCTCGGACAGCGCGAGCGATCCGCCCGTGGTCCAGAGGATGCGGCTGAGCGGTGACTGGCGATCCCAGGAGGCGCTCAGACGTTCCAGTAGCGTGGTATCCGCAGGGTTGTCCATCTTCTGACTCGGTGGCATGTCCTCGGGCGCGAATCGCGCGGGTCTCGAAGCCCGCAGCGAGCGGGTATCGGAACGAGGCCGAAGTCTACCTCCGATTTGCCCGTTTCTTCACCGGATTCCTTTGCCGGGAATCTGCAACCTTTCCGGAGGGCTTGCGGAAAATCGTTCTCCGGCTGCTTCGAACGCCGGGAAAAATTGGAAACACTTTCTCTGGCGACACCGGTAGTGTTCCGTTCTCGCTCCCGCCGGCCGGCTTCGCTGGTCGGGGACGGGAAACTTTCGAGGAGAGTGAAGGATGAAGTTCTGGACGAAGATCGCGATCAGCGCCTTGCTGCTTGCGAGTGGCGCACCGGCGATGGCCGGCGAGACGGGTGACCAGTCGATCACGATCACCGATCCGAACCGGCTCGAATGGAAGGACTATCCCGGGCTGCCCGGCGTGCAGTTCGTGGTGCTCGCCGGCAACCCCAAGGAACCCGGCATCTACACCATCCGCGCCAAGTTCGCGCCGCACACCATGAGCCGGCCGCACTGGCACCCGGAAGCGCGGTACGTCGTGGTGGTGAAGGGCACCTGGTGGGCTGGCACGGGCGATGTCTTCGATCCGGACGCTACGGTCCCGGTGCCGACCGGCGGCTTCGCGGTGCACACGCCTGGCGAGGTCCACTACGACGGCGCGAAGGACGAGGAAGTGATCGTCCAGATCAGCGGCGTCGGCCCGAGCGGAACGAACGTGGTGCCGGCGAAGGAGCCGGTGAAGAAGTAG
>CAZEDA010000038.1:0-3957 GCA_964510915.1 uncultured Rhodocyclaceae bacterium
GAGCCGGATCAGAAGCCGGAGGCGGCAGACGAGCCTCCCCCAGGGGAGCAGCTCGGTGTGGACGCAGAAGGCGGTGCGGGCAACGACGGGTTCGGCCTCGTGGGCAAGCCGGGAGGCCGGGACATCACGACCATCGGCGAAGGCGGCGGAGGCGGCGGGCGTGCGCAGTTCAACGCCTACGCGGGTCTCGTGCAGGTCCGGCTTCAGGAGCAGCTGCAGAAGCGGGACCGGCTGCGGCAGTCCGACTACCGCGCCGTGGTGCGCATCTGGTTCACGGAGCGCGGCGGCATCGATCGCGTGGAAGTGGTCGACGGCACCGGCGATGCCGAGATCGACAGTGCGATCCGCAGCGCTCTGCTCGATATCCGATCCATCGATCAGGCACCGCCGGAAGGCATGCCGCAGCCGCTCAAGCTGAAACTCACTTCGCGTGGTGCCGGGTGATCCCCGCGCACGCGCCTTACTCCGGATGACCGCTTTGAAGAACAAGACCGACCTCGCATTGCTGCGCGGCCTGATGGCCGGCGTGACGATCTCCATGGCCGCCGTGGCCGGCGCCCAGCAGCCCGCCGTGCCTGCTGCCGAGTCTTCACAGACCAAAGCGCGCGCTGCGACGAAGAAGAAGGTACGTCCGGAGGCTGTCGCTCCTCGGCCTTCTGCCGACACGAATGCTGCCGAGACCCGTGCCCTGGTCGAGCAACTGCGGCAGGAGCGCGAGAAGCTCGAAGCGGCCCGCGCCGCCACCACACGTCTCATCCGCCTGATGGTGGAGGAAGGCGTCCTGCCGAAGGACAAGGCCGTGCAGATCCTGCCCGAGGAAGATCGCGGCTCGATCGCCGAAGTGACGCCGAAGGCGAAGCCCGCTTCGCCGCCACCTGCGGCAGAGACCGCGGCGACGGAACCGACGCCGCCGGCCGGCGAGGAAGCGCCTCCGCGGCGCAAGCGCGGCCAGACGGTTCGCGTGCCGTACGTGCCCGAAGTCGTGAAGGAGGAAATCCGGCAGCAGATCAAGCAGGAAGTGCTGGCGCAGGCCAAGGCGGAACGCTGGGCGGAACCCGGCACGCTGCCGGAATGGCTCGATCGCATCGCCTGGGAAGGGGACTTCCGCATCCGTGCGCAGGGCGACTACTTCCCGGCGGGGAATACGGACCCGGTCGCCTACAACTTCGTCACTGGCGCCAATGTCGAGAACACGCGTGTCGACGAGCATGTGCTCCGACTGCGCCTGCGTCTCGGCATGCTCGCGAAGGTGTCGGACCGCTTCGGGGTCGGCCTGCGCATCGCCACGGGAAACATCAACAACCCGGTCACCGCGAATCAGTCCATGGGACGCACCGCGCGACCCTACGAACTCAACCTCGACCGCGCCTATGTGAGATGGGATCCGCGGCCGGGCTGGAGTGCCACGGCCGGCCGGATCATCAACCCGTGGTTCTGGCCCACCGATCTGCTGTGGGACGAGGATCTGAACTTCGAAGGGGTCGCGGGCTCGTACCGGCCGCAGTTCGGTGCGGATGCCTCGGGCTTCTTCACCCTCGGCGCGTTCCCGCTTCAGTACGCGACGCCCACCGCACTCGCCCCGTCGGCCGAAGGGAAGTGGCTCTACGGCATGCAGGCGGGCGGCGAGTGGCGCATCAGTCCGGAGACCCGCTGGACGCTGGCCGGGGCGCTCTTCGATTTCGACAACGTCGAGGGTCGGCCGAACACGCTCGGATCGCAGGGGAACGACTGGACGGCGCCGCAGTTCCGCCAGAAGGGCAACAGCGTGTTCGACATCAACTTCGGTCTCGGACAGCCGCAGCGTCTCGGGCTGCTGTCCAAGTTCCGCGTCCTGAACGTGAGTTCCGAACTGATCCTCGCGCAGTCCGAGCAGATCACGGTCCGCGTGAGCGGCGACTACGCGAAGAACATCGGCTACGACCGCGACGAGATCCGGATCCGCACCGGTGTGGACCAGGCCGCCGAGACGACGGCTTATCAGGCGCGCCTCACGCTGGGACGTGACGCGATCCGCGCGCTGCACGACTGGCAGGTGTTCGTCGGCTACCGGTATCTCGAGCGCGATGCGGTGCTGGATGCCTTCACCGACTCCAACTTCTATCGCGGCGGCACGAACACCAAGGGCTACCAGCTGGGCCTGCTCTACGGGTTCGACCAGAACTCGCTGGTGCGAGTGCGCTGGCTGTCAGCCAGCGAGATCTCGGGGCCGCCGCTCGCCATCGACACGCTGCAGGCGGACTTCAGCTGGAGGTTCTGATGACTCGAACGAAGATGGTCACGATCGTCGCAATGCTGGGCATGCTGCTGGCCGGCACAGCCTCGGGACAGGATGCGTCCAAGGCGCAGGCCCGCGAGCGGGAGATGCTCCGCCGTGCCCAGGCAGCCCAGAAGCAGGCGGAGGAACAGAGCGCAACGCTCAGTCAGGAGAAGGCGCGGATTGCGGCTGAACTGGATTCCGTCAAGGACGCCACCTCGAAGGCCGAGGCCGCGGCGGCGCGCGAGCGCAAACGCGGTCTGGAGCTGCAGCGCTCCCTGGACGGGGCCAAGGCCGAACGCGAGAAACTCGAAGCGGACCGCAACGCGCTGCAGACTCGCGCGGCCGACCTCGACATGCAACTGCGCAAGGCGCGCGAGGAACTCGCCGCGGCGCGCGCCGCGCTCGCCGAAGGCGGTCAGTCGCTCGAGCGGACCCGGGCCGATCTGGCGGGCGAGCGTCGTGAGCTGGCGGCCTGCGTCGAGAAGAACGCCACCCTTGCCGCGATTGCCGAGGACCTGCTCGACCGGTACCGCAAGGTGGGCGTCTGGGACGCCCTCCGGCGTCGCGAGCCGTTCACCGGCGAGCGTCGGGTGGAGGTGGAGAATCTGATCGAGGATGCCCGGGATCGCGTCGCGGCCTCGCGTGTAAGCCCCACCCGCTGATTTCGCGGCCCGAAAAGTCAGCAAGGCACCACCCGGTGCTGGCCATCCGGGCCCGCTCTGGGATAATCCGCGGCCTCAACAGCTTCCCGTGCAGCCTTCCATGGCCAATGCCCTGTCCAACCCTGCTGTCGCCCGAGTCGTGCCCTTCGGGCTCTACATTGCCTTCCTGGCGCTGAACAGCCTGATCCCGGAAGGTTCTGTCGACACCCGATGGCTCTATCCCGTGCGCGTCGGGCTGGTGGCCCTGGTCCTGGCGTTCTTCTGGCGCCACTACGACGAGCTGCGCGGCAAGTTCTCGATGCCCGGCGGGTTCTGGGCCTTGGGTCTGATCACCGGGCTGGTCGTGTTCGTCCTGTGGGTCAATCTCACGGCGCCCTGGATGCTGATGGGCGGCCAGGGCAAGGGCTTCGACCCCCGGGACGGTGATCACGTCAACGTCGTGCTGGCGATCACTCGCATCGCCGGGGCAGCGCTTGTGGTTCCCGTGATGGAGGAACTGTTCTGGCGCTCCTTCGTCATGCGCTGGATCGACAACCCGAAGTTCCGGGAGATCCTCCCGACGGCGATCTCACTGAAGGCCCTGCTGCTGTCGTCCGTGGTCTTCGGGCTCGAGCACAACGAATGGTTCGCCGGCATCCTCGCGGGGCTGGCATACGGCTGGCTCTATCGCGTGACGGGCAATCTGTGGGTGCCGATCGTGTCCCACGCCCTGACGAACGGGCTGCTGGGGATGTGGGTGCTCTATACTGCCTCCTGGCAATTCTGGTGAAACGAGAGATTTCCACCCATGACTTCGTACCCCGGTCTGTCGCTGCGGTGCCTCGCCGCCATCGGAATGATCAGTGCCTCGACGCTTGTCCACGCGCTCGAAGGCGACCGCATCCGTCCCTATGCCGGCATCAGCTACACCTATCAGGACAATGTCTTCTACCTGGATGACCGGGTGAACGCCAACTCGGTGTCGTTCCTCAAGGGCGGGCAGCGGAGCGACCAGACCTTCGGCCTGAAGGCCGGACTGGACATGGACTGGTACTACAG
>CAZEDA010000038.1:4057-16347 GCA_964510915.1 uncultured Rhodocyclaceae bacterium
ACGCCTACAACCTCCGCGGCGCCTGGAACTGGGTGCTGGGCGAGCGCTGGGACGGCGATGCCGGCGTCGAGAAGAATCAGATCGCGTCCACCTTCTACGATTTCAGGACTGCCGACCGGTCGGAGCGCAACCTCCGCTCGCTCGATGCGCTGTTCGCGAGTGCCATGCTGCGCATGTCGCCGGACTGGAAGCTGCGCGGGGCGGTCCGCTACTCCCAGACGGACAACAGCATTTCGCGGTTCCAGTTGTTCAACCGCAACGAACTCGCGCTGGAAGCCGGATCGCGCCATTACAGCAAGGGCACGGACGATTTCATCGGCATCAACTTCCGTGTGGTGGACGGCAAACTGCCGAACCGCGAAACCATCGCGTCCACGGCAACGACCAATGCCTATCGGCAGTACACGGCGGAGGGCGTGGTGGAGTACCAGGCCGGCGGCTCCACCCGTCTCATCGGCAATCTCGGTCTCACGACGCGACGCCACGACGATTTCTCGCAGCGTGACTTCAGCGGGATCACGGGGCGTGTTTCCGGGACGTACTCGCTGTCGGGGAAGACCTCCCTCAACGGCGCACTGTTCCGCGAGATCGGCGCGTGGGAGGACACCACCACCAATTACATTCTGACCGAAGGATTCTCGATCGGCGCGACGCAGAGTCTCACCGAGAAGGTGAACCTCCAGGCGAACTATCAGAACCGCAAGCGGACTTTCGACGGCGACCCGGGGGTCGTGACCGGCCTGCCGAACCGCAGTGACCGGCTCCAGTCGCTGTCGCTCTCGGCGGTCTGGCTCCCCACGCGCAACACCCGTCTCGACGCGACGATCTCGCGCGACACCCGGTCAGCGGATGGCGCCTGGCAGGCGAACGGCTTCGGCCCGTTCAACAACTTCAAGGTCCTGACCTTTTCGGTCAGCGGTCAGCTGACGTTCTAGCGCTTCGTTGTCGAGCTTTCGCTGCGCCCGCTTGAGGCGCATCGTGGGCGGCTCGAACACGTGCAGCCGGTCGATGTAGTCCGCCCAGTTCTCCGGGGGCTCGGTTCGTTCGGCGTCGTCGCTCATGCCTTGCCCGCACTGGCCGGCGAGGCGTTCGCAGCCTGGCCGGCGCGACCGCCAGGCAACCGCGGTGTGCTTCGCCCGCGCCTCGTCCGGCCCGGCGTGTCGATCCAGCCATGGATCAGATTCACGCCGGCTGCCATGACGGCCCTCGATTCCGGCGGAGACTCGTTCAGTGCCTCCTCGAATACCTCGAGCAGTACGCGCAGGTTGCTCTTGCCCAGCCGGTAGAGCAGGCGTACCTCGTCCTCGTTCCGGGGAACGGCCTCGATGACTGTGTCGAAGCCGCGCTCGGCGAGTGTGGCGCAGAGCACGCGACTGACACGCGGCCACAGGGCTTCGAACGTCACGTCGGGGTGGGGCACGATGGCCAGGGCATGGGGGTCTGCCAGACCGAGGCGGCAGAGCTGATGGTGGTTCAGCACGGGCAGAGGCAGCCCCCGGGCGCGCAGGCAGCCCATCAGATCGACCAGACAGGCGCGCCCCAGACAACGCCAGAGGTCCTCGGGCGCCACTTCCGCGAGCTGCGAGCACTCCGTGACGTCGAGGCGGCGCAGGCGCGACAGCGTGATGGGGCCTAGCCCCAGCGCCGAGACGGGGAGACTCGCGCTGGAACTTTCGGGCAATGGTGAAGCGGTATCCATGAACCTGCGGATGACGGGGGTACTGCCCGAGTCTTTGCCCGCGACGTTACGACGGCGTGTCACTCCCGGAAGTTGCTCGTGAGCCGAATGCACCATGGCGCGCTGCCGGTGGCACACTGCATCCTTCCGCAGACGTGCCAACAGGACATCCGCATGCCCCGATTCGCCGCGAATCTCCACTACCTGTTCTCCGAAGTCCCGTTCCTCGACCGGTTCGAGGCGGCCGCCGCGGCCGGCTTTCGTGCGGTGGAGTTCCAGGTGCCGTATGACCATCCGCCCGAGGTGCTGCGCGAACGGCTCGACCGCCACGGGCTGGAGATGGTCCTGTTTGACGCGCCGATGGGGGACTGGGACCGGGGGGATCGCGGTCTCGCCTGCATTCCGGGGCGCGAATCGGCGTTCCGCGAAAGTCTCGCGCCCGTCCTCAAGTACGCCGACGCGCTGGGTTGCCGCACCGTCCATGTGATGGCCGGTGTGGTGGGGCCGGAGCGGACGCGCGAGGACTGCGAGCCGGTCTACATCGCGAATATCCGCCATGCGGCCGAGGTGCTGGGGCAGGCGGGCATCGCCGTCGTGATCGAGCCCATCAATCCGCGATTCGGGGTGGTGTCAGGCGGACCGAGCTACACGACGGAAGGCATGCACGGGTACTTCCTCAATACCTCCCAGCAGGCGAGCCGGCTGCTCGATGCCATCGACCATCCCAATGCGTGGCTGCACCTCGACTGCTATCACATGCAGGTGCTGGAAGGGCATCTCGCGGACACGCTCCGCACGCACATCGCACGGGTGAAGCACATCCAGATCGCGGGCGTGCCGGGGCGGCACGAGCCCGACGTAGGCGAGATCCACTACCCGTTCCTGTTCGATCTGCTCGACGAACTGGGCTATGACGGCTGGGTCGGCTGCGAGTATCGGCCGCGCGGCGAAACGAGGGCCGGCCTCGGCTGGGGCCGGCGCTACGGCTTGCAGGGCGGCGGCGCCGCTTAGCGAAACGCCGCGCGACCGGCGCGAACCCTTTCCGAGGCGCACACCGGTCCTGTGCGAGTCATCAGGGCAGTCGTTTCGCGAGATCGGTCGCGGCTTCCTGCGCCGCAGCCTGCAGGGTCACGGCCCGTTCGCGGCTCGTCTCCACCGAGATGGTGAGTTCGTCGATGCCTTCCCAGACGACCGCGCCGGTCTTCGCGTCCCAGATCTGGAAGAACAGACGCATGTGCGCGAACTGCGTCTGCAGGATCGACAGCCCCAGCAGGCCGAAGCGGCTCTTGGCGCCCTGCTCGAAGCGGGCGAGCTTGAGCTGCCCGAGATAGCGCGCGCCGGTGGCGTCCGACAGGCGCGACAAGCCCTCGCGATCGAACACGCCGGTCAGCCGGTAGTCCTGGAACAGGTGCTGGTAGGCGTCGACGAGACCGGCCGAGTTGACCGAGGACAGCACGGCGGGCAGCGGCACGAGCCTGAGATCGGGACGCGCCACCTGCAGCGCTTCGGTGAACAGGAACGCCAACGTCTGCCGGTCTTCCTCCTGACCGGTGACCGACGAGGGCGTGAGAATGGCGAGGCCTCCGTCGCGCAGTTCACCGGGCGCGAGCGCATTCGCGCGGATCTCCGGATTCGTGTAGCGCTGCGGAGCGAAGGTGCATCCTGCAAAGGCAAAAGTCGCTGCGACGGCAAGCGCGACGATTCCACGGGCACGGGATCGTGCCCGGGTGGGTCGGAACAGGGTCATCGTATCTCCACGCCGGCGGCCCGGTAGCAGGCCTCCATCAGTTCCAGGGTCTGGATGTTGTCGAGCCGGTCCGTCTGGAACGGCTGCCCGGTCCTGAGACCGGTGGCGAAATCGCGCACGGCCTCGCTGAAGCACACCTGATAGTTCTTCGCGAGATCGAACGTGACGGTGTCCTCGGGGCGTCCGCCTTCCAGGTAAAGGCGGTCCCGGTCGTAGACCAGGGTGCCGCCCGTGCCCATGACTTCCAGCCGGTCGGTCGGCATGGGCGGGCAGCCCGGCGCGGAGATGTTGCCGTCCACGACTGCGGTGAAGCCGTCGCGGCCCGAGAAGACAATGACCGCGGCGTCCTCGCCCGCGAGTTCCGGATTGATGCGCGACAGCCGGGCGGACTCCACCTTCAGCGGGCCGAACAGCACGCGCATGACATCGATCTGGTGGATGAGGACCTCGAACACCAGCAGGCGCGGAAAGCTCCGCAGGTAGGGCTGGCGCTTGAGCAGCGCGGGCTCGGAGCCGTCGGCCGTGAGGCACGACGAAGATCGCACCACCATGCGAGCCTGCTTCACCGACCCGACGACACCGGCTTCGAGCCGCGCCCGGACCATGGCGTAGTGCGGACGGTGGCGGTAGTTCTCGTGGACCATGAAGCGCACGCGATCGCCGACGTCGTCGATCAGCGCGCGGGCTTCCGCGACGGTGGCGCACAGCGGCTTCTGGCTGCATACGTGGATGCCGCGGTCTGCCGCGATCCGCGTCAGCGGCGCGTGCGTTCCCACGGGGGTGATGATGTCCACGGCATCCAGGTCGTGGCGGTCGAGCATCTCGGTGAAGTCCGCGTACACGTTCGGGATGGCGAACGCCTCCGCTCGGGCTCGGGCGCGCGGGAGATCGGGGTCGCAGATGGCGACGAGTTCCACGTCTGGCTGGGCACGCCATCCGACCAGGTGGAACTGGCTGATGGCGCCCGCGCCGGCGATGCCGACGCGCAAGGGTCTGTCAACGGGCACTGCTGGCATCGGGGGCATCCGGGCAGGGGTAGGTTTCGGCAAGGGCGCGCCGGACCGTGAGGGCACCGCCGGCGGGCCATCGGTCGGGATTCGCGATCATCCAGTCGCGGACGGATTTGAGCAGAGTTTTGGCGGGCGTGCCGTCCGGCGTGCAGATCTCGCTCCGCTCGAACGCGTCGTGCACACCGGACACGAATCCCAGAGCCAGGGTCCGGTCCTTGAACGAGCCGCCGGATTTCTGCGCCTCGGCGAGCCAGTCGGCAAGCTGCGGCGCGGTCACGAACTCTGCCTGTGCGGTAACGGACAGACCGGCCAGCACGAGCCCGGCGAACAGGGTCTTCATGGGGTTTCCTCCTGTGACATATGGCTTTGCTCGCACCGAACGGGGGCGCAAGCGGGGAGCTCGGGCGAGGCTGAGCCCGGTGCGGCGGCCGTCTGCGCGGCCTCGGTGCATGGTAAATCCCCGCGGTGGGACCGGGAAATGGACCGGTCCGTTTCATCCGGGTGGCATTCTGGTGACGCCGAACGGAGACAAACGGGGAAAAGCCCCTGTCATGGGCCGCCGGATCGGGGGCGGGCGAGCATTTTTTCGGAAAAGCCCCTTGCACTCGCGGCAAGACGCATGCACTCTTCCCCGCCGCGATTTCGGGCGACGCGAGGGTGTCCGAGTGGTCGGGCTGTTCCGGAAGGGAGTTTTTCCGGGACCCCGGCGCCGCGCGGGTGGGTGTCTCGCACCTCCACCCGGCCTTTCGCCCTCGTGCTCCAGCACTGGCAGTCGGTGGCATCGCTGCCAGCCTGTCCCCCGGGCCGCGGGCAGGTGACCCTGTGCAATCCCCGATACCGGCCGATGATGTGCCGCATGGGCCAATTCTGATTGCGTGATCGACTATGGAACGGAAAGCCAGCAAGAAGATTCTGACCGAGGCGCAGCTGGTCGCTGCCCCGCCGAAGGACTACATGAACGAGGATCAGCTCGCGTTCTTCAAGCAGCGGCTCCTCGATCAGAAGCAGGAGTTGCTCGACAACGTGCGCGACACGAGCGAGCACCTGCGCGAGACCGAAGCGACCAGCGACGTGTCCGACCGCGCCACCCAGGAGGAAGAGCAGGCCCTGGAGCTGCGGACCCGCGACCGTGAGCGCAAGCTGCTGAAGAAGATCGACGAAGCCCTCGGGCGGATCGAGGACGGCAGCTACGGGTTCTGCGCGGAGACCGGGGAGCCCATCGGCGTCCGGCGCCTGCTGGCCCGGCCGACGGCCACCTTGAGCATCGAAGCCCAGGAGCGGCGCGAGCGCATGCAGCGCATGTACGGCGACTGATGCCGGTCCGCCCGGTCCGGCAGCCCGGCATCGGGGGCGTCGCGTGAGTCCGGCGTCCCAGGGCATGTTCGCCTTCTTCCAGCAGACGGACGCCGTCGGTGTGTCCGTGGCCCTGCTCCTGTTCGCCATGTCGGTGGCGAGCTGGGCAGTGATCCTCTCCAAGGTGTTCCGCGCCATGGGCATCCGGTCCGGATCCCGGCGTCTGGTCGACACCTTCTGGGCCGCCCCCAATCTGGCCCGCTCGGTCGAGGACATGACGTCCGAGGCCACCAATCCCTTCGTGATGCTCGCCCGCGCCGGCGTTGGCGCCGCTGTCCACCACCAGCGCCATCAGGGCGGCCGGCTCGGCGAGGCCATGTCGCTCTCCGAGTTCGTCACCCGCGCCCTGCGCCAGGGCATCAACATGTCCCAGGCCCGTCTGGAGACGGGGCTTTCGCTGCTGGCTTCTGTGGGCAGCACCGCCCCGTTCGTGGGGCTGTTCGGGACCGTGTGGGGCATCTACCACGCGCTCGTGGGCATCAGCGCGAGCGGTCAGGCGACCATCGACAAGGTGTCCGGCCCCGTGGGAGAGGCGCTCATCATGACCGCGCTCGGACTGGCGGTCGCCATCCCCGCCGTGCTCGGCTACAACACGCTCACCCGCATGAATCGCCTGATCCTGGCCGATCTCGATGCCTTCGCCCACGATCTGCATGCCTATCTGGCCACCGGCTCCCGGCTCGATGCCCAGGGCCGTCCTGCCACCGGCAGCCCGGCTGCAGCGCCCGGAACGTCCCCCGCCCACTGATCTTCAGGAGGTCTCGGCATGAGCTTCGGCAGCTTCCAGGACCAGAATGGCGGTGCCCCGACGCCCCAGCCCATGGCCGAGATCAACACCACGCCGCTCGTCGACGTGATGCTGGTGCTGCTGGTCATCTTCATCGTCACGGCCCCGCTGCTCACCCACGGCATCAAGATCGACCTGCCGAAGGCCTCCGCGACAGCGGCGCCGGAAGAACAGAAGACGGTCGTCCTGTCGCTCGATGCCCAGGGCAAGGTCTTCTGGGACGACACCCCGGTTCGTGACGAGGATCTCCCCGCGAAGATGGCCGAGGCCGCGAAGGCCGAACCGCAGCCCGAACTGCATCTGCGCGCCGATCAGGGAACCCGCTACCAGCGACTGGCCGAGATCATGGCCATGGCGCGCAACGCCGGGCTCTCCAAGCTCGGCTTCGTGACCGAACCGCGTGCCGGCGAGCCCTGAGGGGCTGCCGGACCGGATCCCGCCGTGACCCCCACCATCCGGGCTCTGCCCGGCCCGGTATCGAGCGTCCGATGAGCAGCGACCAAAGGCTCGACACCGTCCGTTCCGTCGCGCGGGCGCTGTCCGGCAGCATGAATTCGGTCGTCCTCGGGCAGGAAGCCGTGGTGCGCAAGCTCGTGGCGGCGCTCATTGCCGGCGGGCACGTCCTGCTCGAAGACGTTCCCGGCACCGGCAAGACGACGCTGGCGAAGGCCATGGCGAAATCGATGGACGCCGAGTTCCGCCGCATCCAGTTCACACCGGACCTGCTGCCGACGGACATTCTCGGCGTGTCGGTCTTCGATCCGTCCGCCTCCGCGTTTCATTTCCACGCGGGCCCGGTGTTCACGCACGTGCTGCTGGCCGACGAGATCAATCGCGCCAGTCCGCGCACGCAGTCCGCGCTGCTGGAAGCGATGGGTGAATCGCAGGTGAGCGTGGATGGCGTGCGTCGTGCGCTGCCCGACCTGTTCTTCACGATCGCCACCCAGAACCCCGTGGAGTTCCACGGCACCTATCCGCTGCCGGAAGCGCAGCTCGATCGCTTTGCCATGCGCCTGTCGCTCGGCTACCTGAGTGCCGAGGAAGAAGCGGCGATGCTGGGCACGCATCACGGTGGCCATCCGCTGGACCGCATCGTTCCGGTGGTGTCGGTTTCCGATATCGTCGGCGCTCGCGCCGCCCTTGCCGGCGTGCGCGTTTCCCCCTTGCTGCAGCGCTATGTTGTCGATCTGGTCCGCGCCACCCGCCACGCCGAAGGCGTCGCGCTCGGCGCGAGCCCGCGGGCTTCGCTGATGCTCGTCCGCCTCGCGCAGACCCTCGCCGCCTTCGATGACGAGGCGTTCGTCTCCCCGGAACACGTGCAGGAAGTCGCCATCGATGTGCTCGCCCATCGGCTCGTCGTGGACCGCGATCGCGAGTACGGCGGTCTTCGCGCAGCCTCGGTGGTCGAGGACATTCTTCGAGCGGTGCCGGTGCCGGTGTGACTGCGCGCCTGCGCCTTTTCGCCCGGGCGTACCGGCTGTCGCAATGGGCGGACCGCCGCTTCACCCTGGCCGGCAAGGCGGTGGTGATCATGGCGGTGGCCTCCGGTGTCTTCGGTCTGGACACGGGGCGGACGGCGGCCTATCAGGTGTTCGCGCTGGCCGCTGCGCTGCTCGTGGTCTCATCGCTCTCCGTCCTGCGCTGGCGCCCGCGGCTGCAGGTGCGTCGCTCGCTCCCGGAACTCGCGACGGTGGGCGTTCCGATGCACTACCAGATCGTGGTGTCGTTCACGCGCCCGATCTCCGGGGCAGTGGTCATCCGTGACGAACTCGTCGAGCGTTTCCCTTCCGGGGCCGAGTTCGCGCGCGAGAAAGCCCTGGAGGAACCGGCCGCGAATGCGGTGGACCGGCGCATCGGCTTTCCCCGCTGGCGTCTGCTGGTGCAGCGGCTGCGCGGAGGCCGCATCGCGCCGGTGACCGCGATCGCCGAGACCGCCATCACCGAGGTGCGGGTCGACCAGCAGTTCGTTCCGCTGCGGCGCGGCCGTGTCCGGTTCGGCCGAACCCGCGTGCTCCGTCCCGATGTGCTGGGACTCATTCACGGTGCGGTGAGTCGTCCGAGCCCCCAGTCTTTGCTGGTGCTGCCACGCACCTACGATGTCCCCGATCTGCGCTTTCCCGGCTCGCGGAGGCATCACCGGGGCGGCGATGCTTCGGTGGCCGAGGTGGGCGACAGTCAGGAGTTCCTTCAGGTCCGCGAGTACCGGCCCGGCGACCCGCTCCGGCGGATTCACTGGGGAAGATCGGCGCGGACCGGGCGGCTGGTGGTGAAGGAAATGGGCGAGGAGTACTTCGCCCGCTATGGTCTGGTGCTCGACACGTTCGCGGGGCCCGCCGATTCGCTTGCCTTCGAAACGGCGGTGAGCGTGGCCGCGTCTCTGGCAAGACGCATCCGCACGGCGGACGCGCTGCTCGACCTCGTGTTCGTGGAGGATCGTGCGATTGTCGCTCCGGCCGGACGGGGAAGTGGAGGGCGCCTCACGCTGCTGCGCGAACTCGCCGAGGTCGTGCCGGCGCGTTCGCAAGGCTTCGACGTTCTCGCCCGCGCCGTCCTCGCCCACGCGGCGCAATTGTCGGCCTGCGTGCACGTGTGTCTTCGCTTCGACGAAGAGCGCGCCGACCTCGTGCGCAAACTGTCGCGGCTGGGTGTGGCGCAACTGGTGCTCACGATGCGCGCGCCGGACGTGTCCATCGGCGCAGTACCCGTCCATGTCATAGACCCGGCGGCGCCGGGCCCGACGCTGGCCGCCATGCCCGACTTCCTGCGATGACGCCGCCGCCCTATCTGCTCGGACTTTCCCTCGTCGCCTGGGGCTGGCTCACGCAGCGGCCGCTCGCGTCGCTGCTGCTGATCGTCCTGGTCGAAGGCTGTTCGAGGCTGCGCGTGCGCTGGGCGTTCGACGACCGCGAGTTCGAGCGCGTGACCGATCTCACGAGCATCGCCTTCGCACTGTTCGTGGTGTGGCAGTGGTTCGCCAGCAAGGATGCGGGCAGCGGCATCCTCGGTGCGCTCTCATGGATGCCCGCGCTGCTCGCGCCGCTCGTGGTCATGCAGCGACTCAGCTCGCAAGGTGCATTTCCGATGTCGGCGCTGTTCTGGTCCATGCGCCGCAGCCGGGAACGGCATGCCCATCGCCGCCTCGCGCTCGACTACCCGTACTTCTGCCACGTGCTGATTGCCATGGCCTGCGTGGCGCCGACGAGCCTGCGCCTCGGCCCGGTGGCCGCGGGGCTTTGCGGATATGCGCTCTGGACCTGGCGCCGCGCAGGCGTGCGTCCGTGGGTGTGGGGCGCGGTCATGGCCACCGTGCTGGCTGTGGCGGCAGGCATTGCGGTCGGCGTCACGGCGGCGCAGCGCGCGGTCGAGGAGCAGGTGCTCGCGTTCTTCCAGGACCGGCTCGCGCTGCGTGCCCAGGCCGACCGGTCGCGCACGGCGATCGGCGAGCTCGGCCATCTCGAGCAGTCCTCGCAGATCGTGCTCCGCGTGAGAGGGGAGGAAGGATCACGACCCCCCCGGCTGCGAAACGGCATCTTCGATTCGTACCACGACGGTACGTGGTTTGCGCCGTCGGGTCCTTACCGGGCCGCCCGGCCGGATGGTGACCAGGGGTGGGTGCTGCACGGGAGTCCGCCCGAGCGTCGGGTGACCGTGGCCGGATGGCTCGAAGGAGGGCGCGGCATCCTGCCCCTGCCCGAAGGGACCATACGGCTCGATGCGCTGAACGTGGGGTCGGTGGAGACGGGAGCGCATGGCGTGGTGCGGGTGTCGCAGGGCCCCGCACTGATCGAGTTCGTAGCCGGATTCACGCCGGGGCTTGCGGCGGACGTGCCGCCGACGCCGAGGGATCTCGCGTTGCCGGCGAGACTCGCCGCTCCGCTGCAGGGGATTCTCGCGGAGGCCGGTGCGGCAGGCATGGACCCGCGGCGGGATATCGCGCGACTCACGGATTTCTTCCAGCAGCGGTTCCGCTACACCGTCCGCCTCGGGCGGGACCCCGACACGACGAGACCGCTGGAGACATTCCTCACGACCGATCGCGCGGGTCACTGCGAGTACTTCGCCACGGCGGCGGTGCTGGCCCTGCGTCAACTGGGGATCCCTTCGCGGTACGTCACGGGTCACGTGGTCGACGAATGGAGCGACCGCGAGGGCGCGTGGCTGGTGCGCGCGCGTCACGCCCATGCCTGGGCGCAGGCGTGGATCGACGGCGGCTGGGTGAGTGTCGATGTCACGCCCCGGGACTGGCTGGGACTCGAGAGTGCGCTGCAGGACAGCACGCCGGTGCGCGACTACCTGTCGTGGCTCCACTTCCAGTTCACCTCGTGGCGCCTGTCGGATCGCGAAGGCAGTGCGCCCAGCCTGTGGTGGCTGGCCCTCGTGGTGCCGCTGGGCGGGTGGGTGCTGTGGGGAGTGGTCCGTCGCAGCCAGCGGACCGCGGTGGCCGCGCGAACGAAGGCGCAGTCCGACGAGCCCTCGTGGCCGGAGATCGGGTCGCTGCTTTCGGCGTTGGAGGTTGCCGGCCACCGTCGGCCGCCCTCGCGACCATTGCGCATGTGGCTTTCGGAACTGCCGGGCATTCCGGGCGTGCTGCACGGGCGCCTGCGCGATTGGGCCGGCTTGCACGCACGGTGGCGCTACGACCCGGTGAGTGTTCCGCCTGACGATGCAGAGAGGCTGCGGACGGAAGCTGCCGCGCTGGCGCGGGAGATTCGAGAGGAGCACGCGAGCCGGTCCGGGCCCCGGTAAAGGGCCCAGGACCGGGTTGTACGGACTTCCCTTACGGCCTTTCCATCTTGCAGGTCGTCGGCATCATCGTGTCCTTCGCCTCGATCCGGCGGTCGGTCTTGAAGCCGAAGCCCGTCTTCTCGATATCGAACTTCGGATTCTTGCCGTCGGCCTTCGTGAAGGTCGACACGAACATGGGCTGCAGCAGCTGGTGGTTGTCCGCGCGCATGACCACCTCGCCCGTGTCGCTCATCCACTTCATGCCTTCCAGGGCCTTGGCGACGGGCAGCGGGTCGGCGCTCTTCGCCTGATCGATCGCCTTCGCGAGCATCTCGATCGCGGTCACGGGGGTGGAGTAGAAGAAGTCGTCCTTCGCACCCTTGAAGCGCTCCCGATAGCTGGTCACCCACTTCTCCGCGCCCGGCGTACCGACGTTCGCGTGCCACTGGCTCACCATCTTGAGGTGGCCGGCGCCGGCTTCGCCGATGGCGGGCGGCGTCCCGGTGATCCCGCCGTAGTAGGTGTAGTACTCCACCTTGAGCCCGGCATCCTTGCTCGCCTTGATCAGCAGGGAAAGGTCGTTGCCCCAGTTGCCCGTGATGACGGCGTTCGCGCCCGAGGCCTTGATCTTGGTGACGTAGGGAGCGAAGTCCTTCACCTTGCCCAGCGGATGCAGGTCGTCGCCCACGATCTGGATGTCGGGACGCTTCTTCCCGAGCATCACCTTCGCAGCCTTGCTGACGGCCTGACCGAACGCGTAGTCCTGATTGAGCAGGTAGACCTTGCCGATGTTCTTGTCCATCGCCAGCACGTCGGTGATGGCGGACATCTTCATGTCTGCATCGGCGTCGAAGCGGAAGTGGAAGAACGTGCACTTCTCGTTGGTGAGCACGGGGTCGACCGCGGCGTAGTTGAGGAACAGCACGGCCTCTTCGGGGTTGCGCTTGTTGTGCTTGTCGAGCGTGTCCACCAGCGCGTGCGCGACGCTGG
>CAZEDA010000039.1:0-16293 GCA_964510915.1 uncultured Rhodocyclaceae bacterium
CTGCGCGCGAGCCCGGACAAGCTCTTTCGCGCCTTCACCGAGGCGGGCGCTCTCGCGAAGTGGCTGCCTCCCTTCGGCTTCACGTGCACGGTGCATCACCTGGAAGCCCGGGTGGGTGGCACGTTTCGCATGTCGTTCCACAGCTTTTCCACCGGACAGGGCCACTCGTTCGGCGGGGAGTATCTGGAACTGGTGCCGAACGAAAAGATCCGATACACGGACCGCTTCGAAGATCCGGGGCTGTCCGGTCTCATCGAAGTGACGGTGACGCTCACGCCGGTGCAGTGCGGCACTGAACTGAGCGTTGCGCAGTCCGGCATCCCCGAAGTCATTCCGCTGGAGATGTGCTATCTCGGCTGGCAGGAGTCCCTGCTGCAGCTGGCGAACCTCGTGGAGCCCAACGTTTCCGGCTGAGCCAACGCCACCACCGTCGCCCTTCGTTCGAGACACGACATGCTCTTCGCGCCGCCTCCCATCATAGAGACCGAAGTGTTCGCGCGTCTGCCCGATGCGCTGCGCGCGGCGACGCCGGACAACGCCTGGGTCGCGGGACAGCCCGTCGGGGCACCGGTCGGTGCGTTCCTCGAAGGGCCATCGTTCGATCGCGCGGGCAACCTCTGGTGTGTGGATATCCAGAACGGCCGCATCCTGCGCGTGGATGCCGCCGGCACATTCCACGTCGTTGCCGAGTACGACGGGTGGCCCAACGGCCTCAAGATTCATCGGGACGGCAGGATCTTCGTCACGGACTACAAGCACGGGATCATGCAGGTGGATCCGATCTCCGGTCGCGTCACGCCCTTCCTCGTGCGACAGGCGGTGGAACCGTTCAAGGGAGTCAACGACCTGTTCTTCGCTTCGAACGGTGATCTCTACTTCACCGATCAGGGCCTCACGGGCCTGCACGATCCGACGGGGCGACTCTTCCGTCTCACCGCCGAAGGGCGGCTCGACTGCCTGCTCGACAACATCCCCAGCCCGAACGGGCTGGTCATGAACCGGGATGAGTCTGCTTTGTACCTGGCGGTCACGCGCGGGAACTGCGTCTGGCGTGTGCCGTTCCTTCGCAACGGCGATGTCGCGAAGGTGGGCGTGTTCGTGCAGCTGTCCGGAGGAGGTGGCCCCGACGGCATGGCGCTCGACGAGTCGGGCGGGCTCGTCGTGGCGCACGTCGCGCTCGGCACTGTCTGGATCTTCGATCGGCTTGGCGAACCCGCCTTTCGCGTGAAGTCCTGCACCGGGATCATGACGACCAACGTGGCGTTCGGCGGTCCGGACGGGCGCACTCTCTACATCACCGAGTCCGAGAGCGGCTGCATCCTCAGGGCGCAGGTGCCAACTGCCGGAAAGCCGATGTATTCGCATAAGTAGATGACGACCCAGTACTACACCGCCGCCAGCCTGGACGGGTTCATCGCCACCGAGGACGACTCGCTCGACTGGCTGTTCCCGCTCGGGGACGTCAACGAGACCAGTTACCCGGAGTTCATTCGCGGCGTTGGCGCGCTGGCGATGGGGTCCGCGACTTACGAGTGGATGCTTCGGCACGCGCAGACGGTGGCTGCCGAGACGGGTTCCGCCTGGCCCTACCAGCAGCCGACCTGGGTGTTCTCGTCGCGAACCCTTCCGGTCGTTCCGGGCGCGGTGCTGCACTTCGTGAACGGGGATGTGCGACCGGTTCACGCGCAGATGCTTGCAGCCGCAGGAGACAGGAACATCTGGGTGGTCGGGGGTGGCGATCTGGCAGGGCAGTTCCACGACGCCGGTCTGCTGGACGAGATCATCGTGCAGGTGGGCTCCGTCACGCTGGGTAGAGGCAAGCCGCTCTTCCCGCGTCGGCTCTCCAGCCCTCTGCTCGAACTGGTTTCTGTCAAGCAGATGGGAAAGGGGTTTGCGGAATTGCGATATCGCGTGCCGCGCGGTGCCTGACGCGCGTTACGATCCGCACGGAGTTTCTCTCATCCGCGCCAAGGCAATGGTGCCGCCGCGCTGTCGACCATGCGACTTCCACTGCTACCGGAGCGACCGCACCTCGGCCCGATGAAGCCGGTCGAGTCGGCCCGCACGACGGGATCCATGCGGCCAAACGGTCAGCTCGTTCTCACCATCGAGCACGATACGATTCGCGGCGTGACGCCCGCGATGCTGCGCTGGTGGTTCGAGACCCTCGGTCAGACGATGACCCACGAAGGCGTGACGTACCCGCGCTACCTGCTCTGGCACCCCCGTGACCACATCCACTGGGAACTGGCCGCTCGTTCCCCGACAGGAGGAACGGGTCAGGGCGCTCAGTTCCGGATCGTCGAGGCCTTCGGCGCGAATCCGGCCCACTATGTCGATTCCACGGAGTTCGTCGAGAAGCTCGACGAGGAAGGCATCTCGCTCGTCCGGCGCATCGCGGGGACGGAGATCTTCCGACTTGAGCATCGCTTCGGTGTCGCGGACGGCGGCGCGAGCTATCGGTCACGCATGACCGTCGGAGGCGCTTCGGGCGCCTTCTCCTGGTTCTTCAACCAGTTCGTCCGGCCCCGGATCTTCTCGGATGCCATGGGCCCTGCTTGGCTGACTCACAACGTCGAAGAGGTCAGCATGTTCGAGCACCTGCTTCCTTCGCTGTACGGCGCCCGATAGGCGGCGCGGTCCTCTCGCGAGCGATAATCCCCCCGTCACGAACAACCGGGTACCCGCATGGCACAGATCCTTCAGGTCGGCATGGGCGCGTCGCACGACCGCCTGGAGAAACTCATCGAGGCGCGGCTTGCGCCCGGTGCGGACAAGGCGCGCATCGACCAGCGCATCTGGGATCTCTTCGGCGAGGAGTGGGCCGTGATGTTCACCGACCTCGCCGGGTTCTCGCGGAAGGTGGCGGACTTCGGGATCATCCATTTCCTGCAGACGATCTACGAGTCGCACCGGCTCCTGGTGCCCTGCATCGACCGGCATGACGGCATCCTGCTCAAGACGGCCGGTGACAGCATGCTGGTCATCTTCCGCAACGTGGCGCGGGCGCTCGAGTGCGCGATCGACATGCAGACGACCCTCGTGCCCTACAACGAAGGGCGCGTGGAGTCCGAGCAGGTCCTGCTTTGCGTGGGCCTGGGGTTCGGTCCGATGCTGCGCATCGGCGATTCGGACGTCTTCGGGGCGGAGGTCAATGCGGCCGCCAAGCTCGGCGAGGATCGGGCGCGCGCCCACGAGATCCTGGTCACCGGTGCCGTGGCTGAACAAGTGCGGGCGCAGTTCCCGTACCCGCTGGAGGAACTCGACACCGAGCCCCCGGGGGCCGCGAAGGCGTACCGGTTGCGGTACCGGGGCTGAGCGGCGTTTCGGCTACGGGTGCAGGGTCACGGTAGTGCCGGCTTCGCAGATGCCTGCGAGCCGTAGCCGAGCTTCGTGGCGCGGTCAGGCGCGCCGCGTAACCTTCAGGATTTCGCGAGCCGCGCGCTGGCCGCTCTCGACGGCGCCGTTGAGGAACCCCTGCCATTCGCGCGAAGTGTGCTCGCCCGCGAAGTGGACCGGGCCCTCGTTCTCGGCTTCGATGCCGAACAGGTTCGTGAGATATCCCGGCGGGTAGTAGGCGTACGAGCCCTTCGGGCCGGAGGACGCGTCCCAGACCGTGCGGCTCACGCGACCGTTCCAGGCGGCAGTGATGCCGGGCAGAACCGGTTCCATTTCCGCGAGCGCGAGCCGCGCCTGATCGACATCGGTGTTCTGGCGGGTGGCGACGGCCCGATCACCGCTGCTCCACACGTTGAGGATGCCGAGATTGCCCGTCTGCGCGCGGGTGACTTCCCAGGTGCTGCGGCGTCCGTCCAGCATCAGATAGCCGGTGTTGCCCAGTGCACGCCACAGGCGATGATCGAACTGCAACTGCAGTTTCGCGCTGGCGGCCATCGGAATCTCGCGGATTGCGCGGAGCTTGCGCGGGCGGAAGGCCGCGCGGGTCAGATCCACCTCTCTCAGGTTGGCGAAGGGCAGCGCCAGGATCACCCGATCGTACGTGTCGGTGATCAGGCCGGAGCCGCGGCCGACCGTGACATCGCAGCGACCGTCCTGGCGACGGGCCAGCGCCACGAGAGGGCTTTCGAAATTCACCGGTCGGCGCAGCGCCGCCGCGAGGCGCCCTGCGATCGCGTCGTTGCCCTCGCGGATATGGAACCGCTGATCGGAGCCGCCGTAGACGTCGAGTTCCTCCCGTGTGGAGGTCGACAGCATGAACACCGCGATGAGGGCGGAGAGATTCTCCGCCTCGGTGGCGTAGTTCTCCTCCAGGCCGGCGCGAACGTAGCGGCCCAGCCGGGAAGCCTGTCCTCCGGGAACGTAGCGGTCGATCCACTCGGCGACGCTCAGCTGGTCCAGATCGCGCGCGGTGGCCGTCGCGCCTCGGTAGCTCGGGCTGCCGACGGCACGACTCTGTGACAGGACCACCGGATACAAGGGCTGGAAGTCACGTACCGCCGTCTCGGTGTCGTAGCGTTCTCCGTCGAACAGGATCCACGAGTCGGTGCCGGGGGCCTCCGCTTCGAGCACGTCGTCCACGGCGAGGCCGAGGCGTCGGGCGAGATGCAGGATGTGCCGATGATTGGTGTCGATGAGTTCGCCGCCGCGTTCGATGATCTGTCCGTTGGCGAAGGTGTCGCGGTCGGAGTAGCACCGCCCCCCCAGGCGCGTGGAGGCTTCGAAGACATCGGCCTCGATGCCCGCCCGGGACAGCTCGTACGCCGCGGTGAGACCGGCGAGACCGCCGCCGATCACAGCGACCTTCGGCATTCCCCGGCGGGGCGTCGCCGCCCAGGCGTCGGTGCCGGAGGCCACGGCGAGGAAGGCACCGCCCTGAAGGAGAAGGCGACGGCGCGAATTCAGTGCCTGGCGCGATTGCCGGCGAACGCGAGCGGGATCGGATCCCCCGGTTTCCCCGAGAGTCCGACGGAGCCAGCCGAGCAGGGGAGTGCGAGGGGTGCGGTTCATGATGGCGAAGAATCTGAAAGGGTTGGCAGATGACATGCCGATTGCGGCACGTTGGCATGACAGACCCGGTGTCCCAGCGGCGGTTCCTCGCCGACCTTCGGGAAAATCGATTCGCGCGTCAGGGGAGACTTGAGCTTCGGACGTGCCCGGGGCGGGCAGTCCGTCCGGCTGCGCGTCCAGGGGAAGTCCGCGCCGTGCGGCCGGTGCTTCCCCTGCGCGTGACGGCTATTGCCAGTGCTTTTCCTCCGCGATCCACTCGGCGCCGGGAAGCGGACCATCCGCGAGGAAGGCGTCCACGACGTTCTTCATCACCCGCGAGACGTTGTTGTCGCAGTCGTTCCAGGGCAGCGCCTGGCCCCACGCGATGGAGGAAGGCGCAAACACGGCACCGTGATTGGGCGTCGTGAAATAGACCATGTCGGCGCGGATCTGGGGGTCCTGCGTACCGCCCATGCCGGGGAAGTTGTACATGATCTCTTCCGCGACCTTCGGGTAGTTGTCGGAGTGGCCTTCGCTCGATGCGAGGATCCGCGCGTGGGGCGGTGTGCCGAGCGCGAGATCGTAGCGGTCGATCTCGATACCGGCGGCGCCGCCCAGGGCCAGACCGAAGTCGCCGATGACTTCCCCCTCGACCCCGTCGAAGATCCACGCCACCGAGCGGTGGTAGCTGTCGGGCATGCGACGGTACGGCCGCGACTCGTCCATCCCCTCCGACGTGAAGCCGGTACCGACGATCTTCTGGGGCGGACGGCCCCGGTTTCGCCACAGGCCGCTCCTCTCGCCGGTCGTTGCCAGGTAGTGCTCTCCGGGGCGCGCCTGCCAGGCACGGGAACCGGCCTCGAGCTTGCGGACTTCCATCACCCAGGGTTCGTCGTCGCGGTAGGCGCACACCCAGTAGTAGCCGTTGCCGGACAGATAGAGCACCCGGCCGCCCTGCGCCAGATAGTCCTCGGTGGCGTCGAGCATCCGCTCGGAGTAGTACTCGGCGTGCGTGCCGTTGATCACCATCTTGTACGGCTTGAGCGCCGCGACGCCTTCGCGATGCAGATCCTCGTCGGTGAGCACATCGAAGTCGTAGCCCATCTTCTCGAGCCAGTAGACGATCGACATGTCGGCCGGAAACTGCCACGGCACACCGGGCGCCGGCATCCGGTGCCTCGGTCGCATGTTGACGATGGGCCGGCGGTAGGAGGAGTAGCAGACCCCGGCGCCATCGGCGTGGAGGTCGTAGGTGGAAAGACCGAATTCCTTGTTCTTGTACATCTCGATGTCGGATTCGGCGACGATGATCGAGTGCGCGGTGATCACCTGCGCGATGGGCGCGTCGAAGGACAGATGCTCGTTGGCGTAGGCGAGGTAGCTCGAGGTGGGCATGAGCATGCAGATCCGCCCGACCGGTGCCGTCGGCCGCACGAAGAACACGACATGTTCTTCGGCAAGGGTGGCGCCTTCGCCGGCACGCAGGCGCATGGCGTAGACACCGCTCTTCAGCGTCTCGGGCAGGCGCAGGCGGATCGTCGGCTCCCAGAAGCAGTCGATCAGGGCGTCATCGTGAAACTCGATGCCGCCGTACTGCTCCGGCGCCAGGCGGAAGCAGTCGTCGCGTCCGTTCCAGTTCCATCCCGTCATCGCCCGGACCGGGCGGTTGAAGCCGTCCCCGTGCAGGCCGAAGGGCCCGACGTCGAACACCGTGTCACCGATGCCGTGGTCCGTGAAACCTTTGGTCGTGTCCCAGCGTGCTACCACGGCGTCGGTCGGCGGTTCGGCGCCGCCCTTGAGCGCGTCCAGTTCCGCGCGGGCCATGGCTCGGCCATGCACGCCGCAACGGTCGATCTTGCCGTTGAAGCATTGGGAGACGAACCGGCCGCGGGCCTCGTTGCGGTCCGATGCGCCGGCAACCAGGAAGGGAATGCCGTCCGCGTGCCCCGGCTGCACGCGCAGCCGCTGGGACACATGCGAGCCGTAGTCGATGGGGGCCACGTGACCGAGCAGACTGTTGTAGCGGTTGAGCACCGGCTCCTGGTAGATCGTCGCCACGCGGGTGGACGCATCGAAGGTGGCGGCCACGAAGTACCAGCAGTGCGCGAACAGCGGGACCTCGGCGGTGACATAGTCCACGACCCGGCCATCACCGATCCAGAGTTCGGCATGGCCGTCCGCGTTGATCCCGAGACCGTATCCCTGCGCCTGCTCCATGCACCAGCGGCCGAGGAGGGTCTGCCGTCCCCCGGAAGGCAGTCCCGGGAAGACGAACGCGTAGAGCGTGAAGCTGCCGGTCAGGGCGAGCCGGCCATCCGGATCGCGCACACGCAGGAAGGACCCGAGCTGGGAGTACTGCTTGCGGGCGGCATGCCGCCCGTCGGCCGGACAGGTGACCTCACGCTCGACGAAACCGGGACCCGCGGGATTCTCATCGCCATGCAGCAGCCGCACGAGCTGCGCCTCGACGTGATCGGTGCCTTCCGCGCTCACCATGATGTCGAGCGGTTCGCCCGGCCGGACACTGATCTTGTCCGCGTAACCGAAGATCTTGATCTTTGCCATGGTCAGGACTCGAGCAGGTCGTTCACCCGCCGCAGGAAGACGGCGTGGTACGCCTCGTCGAGCGTGGGATACACGCGGTCATCCACGAGGCGGGGTGGCACACCGCGCCGGCCGGCGAGCGCGACGACGCGGTAGGCCGCGAACGGCTTGATGGCCATCACGGCGTACTTGTCCGGCACCGGACCGCGGCGGAAGTAGTTCAGCACGCGCTCGAGCGCCTCGCTGTGCTGGCCCAGGGGCTTGCGGCGGTGCTCCTCGATCAGCTCGTCGGTGACCAGCGACTTCAGATAGTCGCGGATCGCCTTGTCCTGACGCCGGTAGTAGATCGCCTGCTTGTCCTGGATGTCTGTGGCTTCCTCGGGCACGACCTCGCCTCCTTTTTCCGTGCGCGCGGCACGCCGCTCGCTTTTCTTCCTCTCGCGCCAGGCGCGGAACTGCGCCTTGATGCCGAACAGCCCGCTGCGTGTGAACAGTACGGTTCCCAGCATGAGCAGGCCGATCAGCACCAGGCGCATCGGTCCCCACTCGATCAGCATCTTGTCGAGAAGCACGACCACGAGTGTGCCGACGACGGCGCCTTCGGCCGTCCCGATGCCGCCGATCACGATCATCGCGAGCATGAGCAGCAGCTGGTCCATCGAGAAGATGGAGGGCGACACGCCCTTGAAGTGCGAGGCGTAGAAGCCGCCGATCGCACCGAGTGCCACAGAGGAGATCAGGAAGACCTGCACGCGTGCCCGGTTGTAGCCGATGCCCACTGCCTCGGCGAACGCTTCGTCCTCCCGCGCGGTGCGCAGCAGCCGTCCCAGGCGCTGGCCGTTGACGAGACGGTAGAGTCCCAGCGCGAGGAGCAGCATCGCCAGCGCGGCGTAGTAGCCGAGCATCACGGCACCGTCGGTGTCCTGCAGGCTTTCGGGTACGTAGGTGTCTGCGCCGTACAGACCGCCGGTGGCCGACCCGAAGACCTTCGATTGCACGACGTACACGCGGCACAGTTCGACGAGGCCGAGGGTGAGCAGCGCGTAGTAGAAGCCCTCCAGCCGGATCGCAGGCAGCGCGACGATCACGCCGAAGACCAGGCCGATCGCCGAACCGACACCGATCATCCCCCACCAGGGCAGGCCGAACTGGATCGAGAAGTACGCCGCGCCGTAGGCTGCCGCGCCGACGACCGCGAGCGTGGCGAGCGAGAAGATGCCGGCGGTACCGATGATCAGCATCCACACCAGATTGATGGCCGCGTAGATGGCGAAGATGGTGGTCGCGGACAGCAGGCTGGTGTTGCCCACCAGGGCCGGCACGATGGCGAGCAGCGTGAGTCCGATCAGCCACCAGATGGGGCGCTTGTCCACGATCGTGCGCTCGCGCACGAGGGTCTTGGGGTTGTACTCGCCGCGGACGCGAAGGACCGTACGTCGTGTGAAGGGGTAGCGCACGCGGCGCCACAACTGCTCGCCGTCCCCCCGCAGCTTGGGCCACCAGCGCCTTCTGCCCACGAGCGAGAGCCGGGGCCGCACCTTGGCGCGCGCCGGGTCGTGCTCGAGCTGAGGATTCTTCCAGAGGGTCATGGGAGGACGGGCGCGCAGCGCGCCGGCAGGTGACTCGGACTCATTCGCGCGTCTCGTCGAGCAGGCCGCCGATGCCTCGCGGGCGAATCAGCAGAATCGCGATGATGAGCGCGAACTGGGTGATCAGCACGTACTGGCCTCCGAGCACGGCGGAGGTCGCCGCTTCGGTGAACCCCAGGAGGCACGCCGCGATGAGCGCACCGGCGACGCTGCCGAGGCCGCCCGCGAGCGCCACGATGAGCCCCTTGATGAGCGGCAGCAATCCGGCGTACGGGCTGACGAAGTAGGTCTGCGACAGCAGCACCGCGGCGAGTCCGGCGAGCGCGCCCGTCACGGCCATGACCGCGAAGGCGGTGCTGCGCACACCGATGCCCACGAGTGCCGCACCTTCGGGGTTCTGCATCATCGCGCGGATCTCCAGCCCCCGGCGGCTCGTCTTCATCCACGCGAGGACGAGGAGCAGCAGCACCACGGAACTCACCACGGCGCCGAGCTTGTCGGCGGTGATCACCACGTCTTCCGTGATCTCGAAGGCCTTCAGACCGAAGATCTTGGGCAGCGGCTTCACGCGCGGCCCGAACGTCGCGAGCAGCGCCTGAGTGCCGAGGAGGCTGATCGCGAGTGTGGCGACGAGACTGCGCACCGTGAAATTGGGCTTGTCGTGCAGCGGCAGAAAGGCGACGGCGCAGACGGCCGCGCCGACGAGTGCGCCCGTGAGGATGCCGCCGGCCAGCACCGCAACGGCACTGTCGGGAAACTGCTGTGCGGCAAACCAGGCGCCGTAGCCCGCTGCGGCAAAGGTGAACCCGAAGGCCATGTTGAGCATCCCGAGGCTCGACCACACGATGGAGATGCCGATGGCCAGCAGGCCGTAGATGGAGGCGAGCGTGATGGCCGCGACGATGACGTAGCCGTCGATCAAGGCTCAGATCTCCAGGGCGGCGGAACGCCCGATCGGCAGATCGGTGCCGCGCTTCAGCTTGCCGCCATGCATGCCGAGCAGGCGCGTGACGCGGCCTTCCAGCAGGGACAGGTTCTGCTCGGCAATCACCATGGCACCACGCTCGAGGTCGATGCGCATCAGGGCGTCGATCATGGCCTTGCTGATCTTGGGCGCGAGGCCCAGCGACGGTTCGTCGACGAGATAGAGTCGGGCGTCCGTCATGAGTCCGCGCCCGAGGGAAACCATGCGCCGCTCGCCCCCGGAGAGCCGGCCGACGGGCACATCGAGCAGCGCACGCAGCGGCGGGAAGATGTCGAGGACTTTCTCGCGCCGTTCGCGGCGTGAGCGCCACGCCTCGCGCGAATGGGCGCCGGAGTCGAGGTGTTCCGCCACGGTGAGCCCGTGGAAGATCGCATCGCCCTGCGGCATGAGCGCCAGGCCCCGGCGCACGATGCGATGCGTGTAGCGACCGGGACCCTGGCTGCGGCTGCCGCCGATCTCCCGGCCGTCGAACAGGATGGATCCGCTCTGCCAGTCGGTGAGTCCGGCGATGGCGCGAAACAGCGTGGACTTGCCGTGACCGTTGAGGCCGACGATACCCACACGCTCGCCCGCCTGGATGGTCAGGTCGAGGTCATGCAGCACCCGCAGCGGGCCGTAGCCGGCGGAGAGCCCCCGCACTTCGAGAATGTCGTGCTGCCCGCTCATGCCGCCACATCGAAGTAGGCGGCGCGCACGGCAGGATCCTCGAACACGTGTTCGGGCGCGCCTTCCGCGATCTTCCTGCCGAGATCCATCACGGCGATGCGATCGGCAATCGCCGCCAGCAGTTCGAGCCTGTGCTCCACGACGATCACGGCCATGCCCATTTCCTTCGCGAGCACCCGGACGATGGCATCGATCTCGTCGATCTCGGAGTTGATCAGTCCCGCGGCGGGCTCGTCCATGAGCACGACGCACGGGCGGCGCATGACCAGGCAGGCGAGGAGGAGCTTGCGCCGGTTGAGCGTTTCGAGCGCACCGGCCGGAAGATCCTCGGGGACCTTCAGGCCGACGAGGTGGCAGGCCCATTCCGCGTGGTGACGGGTGAGCCAGGGGGAGAACGCTTCGCGGGCGGCCTTCAGCACCTCACCGACGGTGAGCGCGGTCGGCACGACGGGTGACTGGAATGTGCGGGCGATGCCCAGACGTGCTCGCTTGTGAATCGGCAGTGCGGTGATGTCCTCGTCGCGCAGTCGGACCTTCCCCTGCTGCGGGCGATAGCGTCCGGACAACACCTCGAACAGGCTGGTCTTGCCCGCGCCGTTGGGACCGATCACCCCGAGGATCTCGTGGGGCGAGACGGACAGGGACAACTGGTCGAGGATGCGCCGGCCGCCGAGCGAAAGGCTCACCCCTTCGCAGGAGAAGATCGGCATGCCGAAAGCGGGCGCGCCCATGGGAGATGTGGCAAGGACCAGGGACGCGCCGCGACCGACTACATCCAGGCCGCTTTCCGGAAGGCGGTTTCCTTGAGGGCGGTGGGCCCGATGATCTTGTGCTCGCCGTTCTGGACCTGCAGGTAGAGCTGCGCCATGCCCTTGTCGAGTTCCTTCGTCTGCAGCGGATAGTGCACGCCCACCTGCCCGTCGTTGTTCATGGCGGACACGCCGGTCACACCGCGGAACGGCGTCTTGCGGAGGGTCTCGCAGACTTCCTTGAACTTGTCGGGGCTGCCGACCTTCTTCCAGGCGTCGGCCAGCATGTGCACGGAGTCATAGCCCATGCCGGTGTAGGCGAGGCCCATCACACCGGGGTACTTCTTCTTGTACTTGGCGCGGAACTCGTTGCCCTTCTTGTCGGCGTACACGCCCATCACGGTGCTCCAGATGAAGCCTTCCGCCGCGGGGCCGGCGAGCTGCAGGAACTCGGGTTGCGACGGACCGTACTGGAGATAGACCAGGGCGCCCTTCGTCGGGTTGGCCGTGAAGGTCTGGCAGAACGCAGCGAACTCTGCGGCCACCCAGTGGTTCACCATCACCACGCCGGCACCGGTCCGCTTGATGTCCTGCACGACGGCGCCCCAGTCCTGAACGGGGAACTGGATGTCCGTGACCTTCACCACTTCGAACTTGGATTTCTTGAACGCTTCCTGCGCGTACTTGGAGATCGTCTGGGTGTAGGCGATCTGTTCCTGGATGATGTGGACCTTGTTGTTGCTGGGCTTCCACGCGCCGGATGCCGCGAGTTCCTCCAGGAACAGCGGGAACATCAGGCCGTAGTTGATTTCCGACGGGTCCACCTGGAACACGTTCCAGTACTTCTGGGGATTCTTGCGCACCAGGTCGACGGCGGCTTCCTGCGTGTTGCCGTTGAGGTACGGGGCCTTGTAGCCGCCCAGCCCTTCGATGGCAGGCTGCGGAATGATCACGAACGGCGACGAGATCGCGTGGACCTTCAATTCGGCGAGCTTGCGAAATGCCGCCTGGGTACCCTCCGGAGTCATGATGTCGGTGTCGACGATCTTGAGCTCCAGCGGACGTCCGAGCACGCCGCCCGCCGCGTTGATTTCCTCGACTGCCAGAGCGGCGCCGTTCCAGTGGTCCTGATGGTCGGCCACGCCGGCCGGCCCGCTGCGCGCGAGCGGCAGGCCGATGACGATGGGCGGACCGTTCGGGGCGCCGCGCGAGGGCGCGGAGGCTGCGATGAGAGGCAGGGCGGAGGCCCCGAGCAGAAGCTGGCGGCGGCGGGACGAGAAGTCGTTCATGGTGTCCTCATGTCGGGAAGGCAGCACGGGCACTCGACGCCGGCCTGGCGGTCACGCCCATTGCTGGTGCGGCAGGCTACGCCGGCGAGTCTGGAAGCGTTAACGAAAATCGGCAAGACGAGTGCGCCGGGCGCCGGGGCGGGGGCTGGCACAGAATGGGATGCGGACGCACTTCGACAAGCGCTCCGGAGTCCTTGGCTTGTGCCCGACTGCCAGCGGGTCTCCCTTCGGTCGGATGGCGCGGTGCTGCGGCGCGGCGTCGATGGCACAACCCCCGTTCTTTCGAAGCGTGACACCCCCACGCAGCGGCAAGGCAGGCGGCTCGGCGCGACCGCGACGGATCCGCCTCAGCCCTTGTCCTCCAGGCCGGACGGCGCGAGGCTCGCGAGCATCCGGTCCGTCGCCGACGGCGCTCGTCCTGCGAGTTCGGCGCGGTCCTTCCGCAGCATGGCGCGTCGCACCAGCGCCCCTCCCAGATAGCGCAACGGCTCCGGCGGAAATGCTCGGGCGAGGCGATTCACCAGCGCGTTCGCCGTCCAGCGACTTCTCCGCTCCAGCGACAGTTCCGCGAGGATGCGCCCGCCGATCCGGCTCGGGTTCACGCCGTTGCCGCTCCAGCCGATGCCGTACGCGATGTGCGGGGCGTCCGGCAGCGTGCCCAGGAGCGGCAGGCTGTCGTACGTCCGGTCGATGGGGCCGGACCACGCGCTGTCGATTGGCACGTCGGCGAGCATCGGGTACGTGCGACGGAAATCTTCCGTGGCTTCGGCGATGCCGACCGGGTCGGCGAAGGCGAGGGCGCCAGGTTCTCCCGTGAAATAGAGCCGACCACCGCCCTTGCCGAACACGATGCGTCCGTCGCGCGTGGTGCGGTAGTACGTGACCGTCGTCTGCGAGTCGGTGATGCTTTCGCCGCCGGTCCAGCCGATGGCCCGCAGGCGATCGGGGATGGGCGGTGTCGCGATCACGGCACTGCCGACGCAGACGAACCTGCGGGCGAGTTCGGGAATGCTCGCGGCCCACGCGTTGGTGGCGAGCACGACGCGACGAGTCTCGACGATGCCGTTGGCGAGGATCAGTCTGGCCGGTGAAGTGCGTTCCACCCGTTCCACCCGCGTGTGTTCGTGGATCGTGATACTCAGCGACTCGGCGACGCGTGCCAGACCCAGGGCGAGCTTGGCGGGATGCACGGTACCGTTGACGGGTTCGCACACGCCGGCGAGATGGACGGCGGACCCGGTTCTCGCGGCGATCTCGCTGGCAGGGACTTGCACGAACACGTCGTCGCGCCCGAGGCGGCAGGCCGTGTCGACGACGCTGTCCCACGCGCCGAGGTGCCGCGGCGACGTCGCCGTCCACAGCCAGCCCGACTGACGATACTCGGCGTCGATGCCGTGATGTTCCAGGAACGGTCCCAGCTCCGTGATGCAGCGGGTCGTCTCGTCCGCGAGCCAGACAGCGTCTTCGGCACCGCAGATGCTTGCGAGGCTGCCGATCTTCGGCCACCACGACATCACGAACCCGCCATTCAGGCCCGATGCCCCTTCGCCGCAGCGACTCGCCTCGAACACCGCGACCGCGAGGTCCGGCTCGCGCAGCTTGAGTTCGATGGCGGTCCACAAGCCCACGAAGCCGCCGCCCACGATGGCCACATCGACGGCCCCGGCCGGCGCGACGCCGCGAGAGGCGACGCGCAGCGCCTCGGTGTCGGCGAGCCAGTGGGATCGTGGTTTCATGGCAGCGGCGCGGCGTGGGACACGGTGTCGCCCGATACGCGGACGGCTAGTCCTTCGCGCCCGCCGCGGTGTACTCCGACTCGGTCACCACGCCCTTCTCGTCGTACGACACGATCAGCAGCTTCTGGTAGAAGCGCAGATTGAACGGGCCGCCGCGCGTCTGCGTATAGCGATACACCAGCGCCCGGTCGCGCGGGTTCTTGATGAGCGGATGGATGTACTCGCCGCCGGCAGGGCGGAGCAAACTGATCACGTCGTCCCGCGTGCTGCGACCCTTCTCGATCTGCGCGACCTTCGACTCGTCGAAGTCCGTGGCGTCGTCGCGGAAGGAACTGGAAAACTCCTTGCCTATCAGCTTGCCGTCGAGATAGTAGAAGCTCAGCCCCCGGGCCGGCGTGACGCCCTCGTAGAGCGCCTTGCTGCCGACATGGGCGTAAGCGTAGGACGCCGTCTGGTACGTCTGGCCGTTCTTGATCATCGTGCCGGTGCGGTAGGGTCTGCCCATCGCCTTGAGGACGTCCTGCTGCGTGGTCTGCCCGGGCGTGAACGCCGAGGGGTCAGGCCGCACGAAATTCGTTCCTGCGCATCCCGACAGCCACCACGCGACCAGCGCCAGCGTGGCACCAAGCCGGACGCTCCGTCCAAGATTGCCCAATCCTTCGAACATTCGGTTCTCCTGTGGGGGGATGTCGCGCCGACCGACGCGTCATTGGATGCAGTGTAGACCGGGAACCCCGGTGTGGAGCACTCGCAATCCACGCACTGGAGAGTCGCGGTAAAGTCCGCACGAAGCGCCGTGCGCGTTCCGCAATTCCATCGTGGCCAACCGGGAGCCTGCCATGCTGAGCATCACCGCCGTCATTCGCGTAAGAAAGGGTTTCGAGCAGCAGATGCACGAACAACTGCTCGCGGTCGCGCAGCACGCCCGGGTGAGCGAACCCGCGACTGTGGACTACTTCGTCGCGCAGGACGCCAAGGACCCCTGCGTCTTCACCACCTACGAGCGCTACACCGATCAGGGTGCCGTCGATCTCCACAACAACTCTCCGGTCGTCGCCCGCTTCTTCGAGGCAGCCAAGCCCATGCTCGATGGGGCGCCCGTGGTCGTGCTCGCGACGGAAGAGTTCTCGAAGCGCGGGTGAGAGGGAACGCCGTTTCGATGTGCACCGGCGCGGGAAGTCACGCGTTCGGACAGTACGGCGCCCGGGCCGCGCCCCGCCGCCCCGGGCAGCCGCACGACGCGGTAGACTCCCGCCCGTTCCACAACCCTTCCGGAGTTCGAAAGTGATCCGCCAGTCTTTCCCTGCCGCTGTCCTCGTGTCGCTTCTCGCCGCTGCGCCGGCCTTCGCCGACGGCACGGCCGCCCCCCAGTACTTCAATGGCCGGCTGACCGTGGACATCTCCGGGCCGGACGTCTCCATGCAGTTGCGTCTGCCCATGACCCGCTCCACCGTCGAGACGGCATCCAAGCAGAACTTCACCCAGGACGAAGTGATTGCGCGCCTGAAGGACGCGGGCAATATGTTCGGGTTCCCCGCTGGGGCCAAGTGCCAGGTGGAGAGCGCCAATGCCTTCGCGGTCGATCAGCAGGGCCGCATCACCAAGGCCGACAGCAACCTTCAGGCGATGTACCGCTTCCGCTGCGAAGGCGCGAAGATCGACGCGCTGAAGATCAAGCTGTTCGAGGGTCTGCCGGGTCTGGAGACCGTCAAGCTGCAAGTCACGACCGAGAAGGGCGAAAAGAGCTTCGACCTCGTCCCCGGCAAGGGCGACGTGACGCTGTAACGC
>CAZEDA010000040.1:0-16273 GCA_964510915.1 uncultured Rhodocyclaceae bacterium
TCGCGATTGCTCGCGCCCCACATGTCCTTGAGGATGATGTAAGGCTCGATGCCGTAGACGAGCGACAGCGCCTTCAGCAATCGGTCGTAGTCCTTCGCGCCCAGACGTTCCTGCAGGGGACCGGCCGCGCGCGAGAGGATGGCCTTGCGATTGCCGCGCCGGAACGGCTCCTCGTCGAGGATGCCGGACTTCTCCCGTGCCCAATGGTCCAGCGCGACCTGCAACGCGGCGCGAAGCTGCGGCTCGAACTCCCTGAAGCGCGGAAACGTCTGCTCGAAGAGGTCGCGCACACGCTCCACGCCTTCCACTTCGCGCGAATCGTATCGGCGCACGGGGCCGAGGCTCTCCTCGACGATGGCGTCGATGAGGCGGCTGTGGCTCGGAAAGTAGCGATAGGCCGTCGCGCGGGAAACGCCCGCGGCGGCGGCGACCTCGGACACCGACACGACGCTGCCGTGGCGGGCGAGTTTCATGGCCTCGGCGATGAGGCGGCGGCGCGTACGCGCGCGCTTGCCTTCGTCCGTGGCGTCGGCGTTTTCCGGACGGTGGCTGCGACGACTGTTCACGACATGGCTTGACGCGAATCCCCTGACGCTGCAATCTTATTCGCGAAATGAGACGTGCGTCTCATTTTTTTCAAGGCGTGCGGTGCAGCATGCGCGCGTCCGACGAAGCGACGTATCCAGCGGTGCCGTTGTCATGTGCGCCGCAACAACGAGGCCGAGAACGGCCCGCGGAGGAGCAGTGAAGCTCGCCTGTTACACATGGGGTGGGCGACGTCACGCCGGGGTCGTGAGCGCTGACGGGCGGGAGGTTGCGCCCCTATGCTCCGACGATCGCGTGCAGCGTCGCGGAGCCCTGCCGCTGGTGGAGGATCTCGTCGCGGGCAAGCCCCTGCCCAGGCCGACCGGGCCGGGCGTTGCCGTGTCCGCGGTCACGCTCGAGGCGCCGCTGCCCCGTCCGCGCCGCAACATCTTCTGCGTCGGCAAGAACTACCACGACCACGCACGCGAGTTCGCGAAGAGCGGCTTCGATACCTCCCGCTCACCGGGCAGCGACATCCCCGAGTTCCCCATCGTCTTCTCCAAGGTGCCGGAGTGCGTCATCGCCACCGGTCAGGCCATCTGCATACCGGCTGGCGTATCCACCGCGATCGACTACGAGGCGGAACTCGCGGTGATCATAGGCCGTGGCGGCACGCGCATCCGTGCCGCGCGGGCGATGGATCACGTCTGGGGCTACACCGTCGTCAACGACGTCACCGCGCGCGACTGGCAGTCGCGACACAAGCAATGGCTGATGGGCAAGTCTTTCGACACCTTCTGTCCCATGGGGCCGTGGCTCGTGGACGCCAATTCTCTCGATGGCCAGGACACGAGGGTGCGCTGCTGGGTGAACGGGGAGCTGCGCCAGGATGCCGCCACGCGCGATCTGATCTTCGACATCCCCACGCTCATCGAGACCATCTCCGCGGGGATCACGCTGTACCCGGGCGACATCATCGCCACGGGCACGCCTGCCGGCGTCGGTATCGGCTTCGAACCGCCGAAATACCTGGTGCCGGGCGACACGGTGCGCGTCGAGATCGACGGCATCGGTTTCATCGAGAATCCGGTGAGGTAGGGAAGACCATGCCGCGCCAGTTCGTCGACCGGATGGCCGTGGACGTGGACGGCGAGGGCGATGCCGTGGTGATGATCCACGGGCTGGGCGGCTCGGCCAACACGTGGACGCCACTGCTGTCCGTACTCACGCGGCATCGCGTGATCCGACCGGAGATGCCTGGCTCGGCTCGCTCGGCTCGGGCTCATGCTGTGGAGGCGGGGCCGCTCTCGATCGCCACGCTGGCCGCGTCGGTGCGCCGCGTGTGCGGGTCGCTCGGCGTGGAGAAAGCGTGGGTGGTCGGGCACTCGCTGGGCACGATCGTCGCCATGCACCTTGCGGTGGAAGAACCGGCGCTCGTTCGCGGCATGGTGCTCTTCGGGCCGCTGCTCGCCCCGCCGGATCCTGCGCGTGATGCCATCCGCGCGCGTGCGGCGAAGGTGCGTGCCGAGGGGATGGCCCCTGTGGCCGATGCCCTGGTGCAGGGCACCTTGTCGGCGAGCACACGCAGTCAGCTTCCGGTGAGTGTGGCGATGGTGCGGGAATCCCTTCTCGGGCAGGACCCGGAGGGCTATGCGAAGACCTGCGACGCCCTTGCGGATGCCGGGCCGGCCGATGTGGGACGCCTCGAAGTGCCGGTGCTGCTCGTCACCGGCGACGAAGATCCGGTGGCGCCGCCCCAGTCGGTTCGCGCCGTCGCAGGAAGGTTCGGGCATGCCCGCGTGGAGATCCTGCCCCGATGCGGGCACTGGACTCCGATCGAGCGTCCGATGGAGTGCCAGGCGCTGCTGCGCGAGTTCCTGGCCCGGGGCCGCTGACAGCGGCCCGAAGGAGAGACCATGGCAAACATCGTCTTCACCAATGTGCGCGTCCTGGACGGCACAGGAGAGCAGCCTTATACCGGCGAGGTGCACATCCAGGGCAACCGCATCGCACGCATCGCGCGCGGGTCGCGGGCCATTCCCACCAGCGGAGTCACCGTGGTGGACGGCGCCGGCGCCACGCTGATGCCCGGCATGTGCGAGGCACACACGCACTTCGCCTGGAACGACCAGCCTTCTCTTTCCTCGATCCAGAAGATGCCGCCGGAGGAGCACATCCTGTGGTGCGCCTCGGTGGCGGAGCGCTACCTCATGCGCGGCTTCACCTCCTGCGTCGGCGCGGCGACGGCCAAGCCCCGCCTGGACGTGGTCATCCGCAACGCCATCGATTCCGGGCTGATTCCCGGGCCCCGCTATCTCGCTGCCACGCAGGAGATCACCGTGCAGGGCGGCCTCGCGGACGAAACGCTGCCGCACCTGCCCTTCGAGGCGCTCAACTTCGGCGCGGTGGTGAGCGGCGCGGAGGAAATGCGCAAGTGCGTGCGACAGTTCCTCAAGTACGGGGTCGATACCGTCAAGCTGAATCTGTCCGGCGAGTACATCGCCGGTCTGCCTGCGGAGTTCACGCCCTTCACCGAAGAGGAGATCGCCACGGCCGTCCGCGAGGTACGTCTGCGCGGCAAGCGCCTGTCGGCACATGCGCGGTCCTCTGAGTCCGTGAAGCAGTGCATCCGGCACGGCATCGAGATCATCTACCACGCCAGCTATGCCGACGAGGAAGCCCTCGACATGCTCGAGGCCCGCAAGGACAGGCACTTCGTGGCACCGGGTCTGTCCTGGCTCATCAACACGTCGTATCACGCCGCCGAGTGGGGCATCACGCCCGAGATCGCGAAGAACATGGGCTATCACCGCGAACTGGAGTGCGCCATCGAAACGCTGCGCAAGATGCACAAGCGCGGCATCCGCATCCTGCCCGGCGGCGACTACGGGTTCGCATGGATTCCCCACGGCACGAACGCGAAGGACCTCGAGCACTTCGTCCGGCACCTCGGGTTCACCCCGATGGAGGCGATCGTTTCCGCCACGCGGCTCGGGGGCGAGATCATGATGCGCCCCAGCGAACTCGGGCAGGTGAAGGAAGGGTTCCTCGCCGACCTGCTGCTGGTGGATGGTGATCCGGTCGCCAACATCGCTGTCCTGCAGGATCAGAACCGTATCCTCGCCATCATGAAGGACGGCGAGTTCTGCAAGTCTCCCGATGTGCGCCCGGGCCGCAGCCGCCTGGGGCTTTCGGCCGCGTAAGGAGAAGACCATGGCCCCAATCCTGTTCACCAACGCACGCATCTTCGACGGCACCGGCGCCCAGCCCTACACGGGCGACGTGCTCGTGCAGGGCAACCGCATCGCCCGGGTCTCGCGAACGTCGAGCGCGGCCTCCGCTTCGGGAGCCACGGTCATCGACGCGGCCGGCGCCACGCTCATGCCGGGCCTGTGCGAGGCGCACACCCATATCGCGTGGAACAACGCGGCCAACTTCGACGACATCCAGCGCATGCCCACTGAGGAACACCAGCTGTGGTGCGCTCACGTCGCGAAACTCTATCTGGATCACGGATGGACGTCCTGCGTAGGCGCCGCCACCGCCAAGCCGCGACTGGACGTCGTGACACGCAATGCGATCGAGTCCGGCCTCATCAAGGGACCGCGCTATCTCGCCGCGAGCCAGGAGATCACCGTCGCCGGGTCTCTCGGCGACGAGACCCTGCCCCACATCCCCTACCCGGAGTACAGCTTCGGGCAGGTGGTGAGCGGGCCCGAGGAGATGCGCAAATGCGTGCGCATGTTCCTCAAGTACGGGGTCGACTCCATCAAGCTGAACCTTTCGGGCGACAACTTCGTGCCGAACGCACCGGCCGAGACGACCTGGATGAGCGACGAGGAAGTCGCCATGGCCGTGAAGGAAGCCAAGGTGCGAGGCAAGCGGGTATCGGTGCACGCCCGCTCGTGCGAATCGGTGAAGCAGGCGCTGCGGCACGGCTGCGAAGTCATCTACCACGCGTCCTTCACCGACGAGGAAGCCCTCGACATGCTCGAGGCCCAGAAGGACCGCATCTTCGTCGCGCCGGGCCTCTCGGTGATCATCAAGCTGCTCTATGAAGGCGATGTCATCGGGGTGTCCCACCAGCAGGCGAAGGACATGGGATACGAGATCGAGCTCGAGGCCGCGGTGAAGAGCCTGCGGGCCATGCACAAGCGCGGTGTGCGCGTTCTGCCCGGCGGCGACTACGGCTTCTCCTGGGCGCCGCACGGGACCAACGCCATGGATCTCCAGTACTTCGTGAAGTACCTGGGCATGACCCCGATGGAAGCCCTCGTATCCGCCACCCGCTATGGCGGCCAGATCATGATGCGCCCCAACGACCTCGGGATGATCAAGGAGGGCTTCCTCGCGGATCTGCTGCTGGTCGATGGCGACCCGCTGTCGAATCTCGGCGTGCTGCTGGAGCGTTCCAAGCTGCTCGCGATCATGAAGGACGGCGTGTTCCACAAGGAGCCCGAGGTTCGGGGGGCTCGGACGACGCGCTGGTCCCTTAGCGCTGCGTAGCGATGCGTGGCGCCGCGAGTTGGCGCTGTGAAGGCGTGAAGGCGTGAAGGCGTGAAGACGTGAAGACGTGAAGGCGTGAAGACGTGAAGGCGTGAAGGCGTGACGAAGTGAAGGCGTGACGAAGTGAAGGCGTGACGAAGTGAAGGGTGAAGGGCGGCGCTGCGCGCCGCCCGCCGTAGCCCGGGCTTTGCCCGGGGTGATGACGGAATTCGGGAGGAAGGTTCCTTGACGCGTTTCTGGCGGTGGGTGGTCGGTGCGGTGATCGTGATTCCGGTCACGGTGTTCGTCGTCTGGGCACTCGCGGACAACCCGAAACTGTTCGTCCGCACGCTGTTCAACGGCGTGACGCTGGCTGCGCTCTACTTCGTGGTGGCCAGCGGGTTCACGCTCGTATTCGGTCTCATGCGCAACGTGAACCTTGCGCATGGCTCCCTCTATCTGCTTGGTGCCTATGTGGGCTGGGAGGTCGGCAACGCCACGGGCTCCTGGCTGCTCGCCGTGGCGGCGGGCTTTGCGGTGGCTGCGCTGTCCGGACTGCTGCTGCAGGTGTGCGTGTTCCGCTTCATGCAAGGCCAGGATCTGCGGCAGACGATGCTGACGATCGGGCTGGGCATCGTGCTCGCCGATCTCATGCTCTGGATGTGGGGCGGCGAGATCTACCAGTTCGATCCGCCGGAGGTCATCTTCGGCAAGACGCCGATGCCGCTCATCAAGAGCTATCCCACCTATCGGCTGGTGCTGCTCCTCACGGCCATCGTCATCGGGCTGGTGCTCTGGTGGTTCCTCAACAAGACCCGCGTCGGCATGATGATCCGCGCCGGGGTCGACGACCGCGCCATGCTTGCCGCCTCGGGCACGAACGTGCAGCTCGTGTTCGCCATCACCTTCGCGATCGGCGCAGGCCTCGCCGGCTTCGGTGGGGTGGTGGGAGGGACGGCGCTGTCGATCGCCCCCGGGGAGGACACCCGCTACCTTCTGGCCTCGCTGGTGGTGGTCATCGTCGGCGGCATGGGCAGCATTCTGGGTGCGGCGCTCGGCGCGCTTCTGGTCGGGCTGGCGGATCAGTTCGGTCTTGCCTACGCGCCGACGTACGGGGTCGTGTTCACCTTCGTCATCATGGTGCTGGTGCTCGCCTTCCGGCCCCAGGGCATCATGGGGAGAGTCTGAGCGATGAGCGCTGCGTACTGGCGACGGGCCATGAACACCGGTGCGGCCGCGGCAGCCGGGCAGACCGGCGCGATCGCGGTCGTTCCGCAGACGACTGCGCCGTCACGTGAACGGCGGGACGGCCTCGCCTGGCTGCGAGCCATCCGCCTGCGCCATGTGGTCCTCCTCGTGGCGCTGGTGGTGTACCCGTGGGTCGCCAGTCCCTTCTTCACCTTCCAGATCGGCGGTCAGGCACTCGCGCTGGGACTCATCGCACTGTCGCTCACATTCCTCGCCGGCTATGGCGGCATGGTGTCGCTCGCCCAGATGACCGTCGCGGGTCTCGCCGCCTACATGGTCGCCATCTTCGGCATGAGCGCCGCGACGGAGATCAGTCTCGGCTGGCCCTGGTGGCTCGCCGTGACCATCGCGCTGGTGGTCGCGACCCTGGCGGGCACGGTGATCGGATGGCTTTCCGTGCGTACCGAAGGCATCTACACCATCATGATCACGCTTGCGATCGGGGTGGCCTTCTACTACCTGTGCGAGCAGAACTACACGGTGCTGAACGGTCACGCCGGCTTCCAGCACGTCCTGGCCCCGGTCGTGTTCGGCGTCGACTGGCGTGAGCCCATGCCCTACTACTACCTCGCGCTGGTCCTCTCGCTCGCCGGGTATTTCGCGGTCAAGTATCTGCTCCGCGCCCCGTTCGGACTTGCATTGCAGGGGGTACGGGACAACGCGCGCCGCATGAACGCGCTGGGTTTCAACGTGACGGCCCATCGCGTCGCCGCCTATGCCGTCGCAGGTTTCCTCGCCGGCGTCGGCGGCGTGCTTTACCTCTGGTACAACGGACTCGTTGCGCCCGGTACCGTCGGCACCGGTTCCCTCATCGCCATTCTCATCGTGGCGGTGCTCGGCGGCATGCGGCATCCCATCGGTGCCTTCGTCGGGGCGGCCGTTTACGTGCTGCTGCAGAACTTCGCCATCGACGCGCTCGGGACCGACTATCGCGACCGGTTCAACCTGGTCATCGGCAGCGTGTTTCTCGTGATCGTGCTGTTCTCCCCGGATGGTCTGCTCGGCTGGTGGGCGATGTTGCGCCGCCGGCTCGGTGCCGGTCGTCCGGACGGGGGTTCTCCGCGGCCTGCGCCGCATAACAACGGGAGGTAAGTACCGTGAGCAAACGACGTATGTTCGGCAAGCACATTCTCGGCGCAGCTGTGGCGCTGGCGTTCTCCGGGGCCCTGCACGCCCAGGAGGTGATCAAGGTCGGCCTGCTGGCGACTCTCGAAGGGCCCTTCGCGGCGGGCGGGCAGGACGGCATCCGCGGGGCGGAACTCGCGCTCAAGCAGAAAGGCGGCATGGCCGGCGGCAAGAAGATCGAGTTCGTGAAGGCCTCCTCCGATGCGACGCCCGACAAGGCCGTTGCCGCGACGCGCAAGCTCGTGGAGCAGGACAAGGTCCAGATCATGATCGGGCCGCTGTCCGGCGACGAGGGGATTGCCGTCAAGAACTACTCCAAGACGCAGCCCAACGTCACTTTCATCAACGGTTCGTCGGGCGCCCAGGCGACCACGCTGGTGGACCCGTCTCCCAACTTCTACCGCTTCCACACGGAAGGGGCGCAGTGGATGGTGGGCCTCGGCGAGCACGCGCTGTCGAAGGGCTACAAGAGGATGTACCTCATCGCCGAAGACTACGGCTTCCCGTACTCCCAGGTGCAGGGCTTCATGGCGAGCTACTGCGCGAAAGGCGGCAAGGTCGTCGGCAAGTCGTGGGTTCCGCTGGGCACGAAGGACTACTCCTCCGTGATCGCGAAGATCCCCGCGAACATCGACGCGCTGCTGGTCGTGCTGGGCGGAGCCGACGCGGTCAACTTCCTGACGCAGTACGAGCAGGCCGACGGCGACAAGCCGCTGGTCGGCGGCACGATCACGGTGGACCAGACGGTGCTCAACTACAAGGGCAAGCGCCGCGAATCCCTGGTCGGCACGCCGTCCGCCAGCCCGATCGCCGACTCGCTCGATACGGCGGAATGGAAGAAGTTCGTGGCGGACTACAAGGCCAACTTCAAGGACGGCTTCCCGAGCCCCTCGCTGTTCGCGTACCTGTACTACGTCAGCACCCGCGCCGCGCTGGAAGGGCTGGATGCCGCGAAGGGCGATCTGTCCGGCGGTCAGAAGGCCTACCGCGCTGCGCTCCAGAAGGTGGCGTTCAACGGGCCGGCCGGCGAGGTCAAGATCGACAAGAACCGCAACGGTATCGGCACGACGTTCATCACGGAGGTGGTGAAGAACGCCGACGGCACGCTCGCGAACAAGGTGATCAAGTCCATTCCGAACATCACCCAGACGCTCGGACTGTCGGAAGCCGAGTTCAACAAGATGGGTCTCGGTTCGCGCGACGTGCCGAACTGCCCGTGATGGCGTGAGGGGAGCGGGAGCGATCCCGCTTCGTGCAGGAGCAGTCCCGCGGACGGTTTCGCAGCCGTCCGCGGCAGTCGATTCGCAGACAGGGGGAACAGGCAGGATGGCATCGGTGGGATCGATTCAGCGCAGTCCGGGCTCGCCCGTCGCTTCCGGCGATGCGCTGGTGCTCGAGAACGTCACCCGCAGCTTCGGTGCCCTGAAGGCGATCGAGGACGTGAGCCTGCGCATTGCCGCCGGGGAGCGTCGGGCGATCCTCGGTGCCAACGGCGCGGGCAAGACCACGCTGTTCAATGCGATCACCGGCGATTTCCCGCCCACCGCCGGGCGTGTCTACTTTTTCGGCGAAGACGTCACGGCACTGCCCCCCTACGAACACATCCGTCGCGGCATGCGCCGGACCTATCAGGCGTCACTGCTGTTTCGGGACCTCACGGTCCGGGACAACCTGACGATCGCGGTCCGCGGCGCCACGCGCGGCCGGTTTTCCTTTCTGCGCATGGGGCGCTCGAACCCGCTGCGTCTCGCAGCCGAGCAGCTCCTGGCGCACACACGGCTGGAAGCCGTGGCCGACACGATGGTGAACGCGCTGTCCCACGGACAGCAGCGGCAGCTCGAGATCGGCATGGCGCTCGCGGGCGCGCCGAGACTCATCCTGTTCGACGAGCCCGCCGCGGGACTCTCGCCTGCAGAGAGGCGCGAGCTCGTCGCCCTGCTGGAAGGTCTGCCCAGGCACATCGGCTACGTGATCATCGAACACGATCTCGACATCGCGCTGCGCGTCGTCGAGCAGGTGACCATCATGCACAACGGCCGCGTGCTCAAGCACGGCACACCCGCGCAGATCGAGAACGATCCCGAAGTGCAGGCCATCTACCTGGGGAAGCACTGACATGGCGACCTTCGGCGGCGTCGCGGCGGGTCCCATCCTCGAGGTCGACGGGCTCGACGTGTACTACGGGCGCGCGCACGCCCTGCAGGGCGTGTCGCTGAAGCTCGACCGCGGCGTGCTGGCCGTGGTGGGGCGCAACGGCATGGGCAAGACGACCCTGTGCAACGCCATCGTGGGTCTGGTGCCCAGCGCCGGCAGCATCCGGCTCGCGGGCGAGGAGATCCGCGGCCTGCCGCCCAACCGCATCACGGAACGCGGCATCGGCTATGTACCCCAGGGCCGGCGCGTGTGGCCTTCGCTCAGCGTCGACGAGCACCTGCGACTGGCGTCTCGCGGCGCCAACCAGGGCGCCTGGGATGTCGCGCGCGTGTACCGCACCTTTCCGCGCCTCGCCGAGCGCCGCAAGAACGGCGGTGCGCAGCTGTCGGGCGGCGAACAGCAGATGCTCGCCATCGCCCGGGCGCTGCTGCTGAATCCGCGCCTGCTGGTCATGGACGAACCCACGGAGGGTCTTGCTCCGGTCATCGTGGACCAGGTCGCCGAGATGCTGACGACCCTTGCGCGCGAAGGTGAGGTGTCCGTGCTGCTGATCGAGCAGAACCTCGGTGTGGCCGTGCGGGTCGCGGATCGGGTGGGCGTCATGGTCAACGGCCGCCTCGCGCGCGTCATGCCCGCCGCTGAACTCGCGGCCGATACCGAACTCCAGCAGCGTCTGCTCGGCGTGAAGTCCGGTGGCGACGATGACGAAGTGGGCACTGCTGCAGCCCCCATGTCCGAGCCCGAAGCGCCGCGCGTATTCACCGTGCGGCGTGCGGGAGACGATACGGTAGCCGGCATGCCCGCAGCCATGGCGGCACCGCAGACCGTACGCAGCTTCACGCGATGGAACACGAACGATCCCACCACGGCACCGTCCGATCGTGAAGTCAGGCCGGAGCCGGACGCCATGCCGGCGACCACTGAAGATCGTACCGGGATGGCATCGCGTCCGCTGGCCGTTGTGCCGCGGATGGAGCGGGTGGCGTACATTGCCGGGACCTTCGACACCAAGGGTCGCGAGCTGCTTTACCTGCGCAGCTGTCTCGACCGTGCCGGCATCCGGACGACCACCATCGACCTGTCGACGTCGGGCAAGCCTTCGTCGGCCAACGTGGGGCCGTCCGAGGTGGCGCGGCATCATCCGCGTGGGGCTCATGCGGTGTTCACCGGCGACCGGGGAGCCTCCGTCGATGCGATGGCCATGGCCTTCGAGCGTTTCATGGCGACCCGAAACGACGTCGCAGGCCTCATCTCCGCGGGCGGGTCGGGCGGCACCGCGCTTGCGACACCGGCGATGCGACGGCTCGCGATCGGTGTGCCGAAGGTCATGGTGTCTACCGTGGCCTCCGGCGACGTGAAGCCCTACGTGGGGCCGTCGGACATCTGCATGATGTATTCCGTGACGGATGTCTCGGGACTCAACCGGATCTCGGAGCGCGTGCTCGCGAATGCAGCCCATGCGCTCGCCGGCATGATCGCGCACGACAACACCGACAGCGAGCGGCGGCGCACCAAGCCCGCGGTGGGACTCACGATGTTCGGCGTGACGACGCCCTGTGTCCAGGCAGTGATGAAGGCGATCGAGTCGCGGTACGACTGCCTCACCTTCCATGCGACGGGTACCGGCGGCCAGTCAATGGAAAAGCTCGCGGAATCCGGGCTCCTGTCCGCCGTGATCGACATCACGACCACCGAGGTGGCGGACGAACTGGTCGGGGGCATCTTCTCTGCGGGCCCGGAGCGCTTCGACGCGATCATCCGCTCGCGCGTGCCCTACGTCGGTTCTTGCGGGGCGCTGGACATGGTCAATTTCGCGGCGATGGACACCGTGCCTTCGCAGTTCCGCGGGCGCAACCTCTACAAGCACAACGCCAACGTGACGCTCATGCGGACGACGCCGGAGGAGTGCGAGCGCATCGGCGCGTGGATCGCCGACAAGCTGAATCGCATGGAAGGGCCGGTGCGATTCCTGTTGCCCGAGGGCGGCGTGTCGATGCTCGACGCGCCCGGCAAGGCCTTCTGGGACCCTGCTGCCGACCGTGCGCTGTTCGCGGCGATCGAACGGCATTTCCGTCCCGCACCGCGGCGGCGGCTCGTGAAGCTGCCCTGCAACATCAACGACGCTGGTTTCGTCGACGCGCTGGTGAGCCAGTTCGGCGAGATCGAATCGCACATCGACCAGGGCTCGCCGTCGCCGGCGGGCATGAGAAGGGAGCACTGATGCCGCGCATCGCCAGACAGGACATCCTCGACAAGTTCCGCGGCATGATCGCCCGCGGGCAGCCCATCGTCGGCGGTGGTGCCGGCACCGGGCTTTCCGCCAAGTGCGAGGAGGCCGGTGGCATCGACCTCATCGTGATCTACAACTCCGGCCGCTACCGCATGGCCGGCCGTGGCTCGCTCGCCGGTCTCATGGCCTACGGCAACGCCAACGAGATCGTGATCGAGATGGCGCGCGAGGTGCTGCCGGTCGTGCGGCACACGCCGGTGCTGGCGGGCGTGAACGGGACCGACCCGTTCATGATCGTGGACGACTTCCTGCGGCGGGTGGCGGAACTCGGCTTCTCGGGCATCCAGAACTTCCCGACCGTGGGTCTCATCGACGGCGTGTTCCGCCAGAACCTCGAAGAGACGGGCATGAGCTACTCGCTCGAAGTGGACCTCGTGCGCGAGGCCGCGAAGCGGGACCTGCTCACCACGCCGTACGTCTTCTGCGAGGAAGACGCCAGGGCCATGGCCGGCGCCGGGGCGGATATCGTGGTCTGCCACATGGGCCTCACGACCGGCGGTGCCATCGGAGCCGAGACGGCCCTGACGCTCGCGGACTGCGTGCCGAAGATCAACGCGTGGGCCAAGGCTGCCAAGGCCGTCAATCCCGACGTGATCGTCCTGTGCCACGGCGGCCCCATCGCCATGCCGGAGGACGCCACGTACATCCTGGCGAACTGTCCCGACTGCCACGGCTTCTACGGCGCCTCCAGCATGGAGCGCCTTCCCACCGAGACGGCGCTCACGGAGCAGACGCGCCGTTTCAAGGCCATCACTCGATAAGAAGGTTTTCAGGAGGACATCATGTCTTGGGCCGATTTCGGATACTTCATCCTCGCGCTGGTCGCCGTGGCGATCGTGGTCGCGATCGCGGTGTGGCTGCTGCACTGGCTGTACCTCCGCTCCTCGAAGGAGAGATCTTTCGTGCGTACAGGCCTGGGCGGCCAGAAGGTGGTGGTGGACGGCGGCGCATTCGTGCTGCCCATCGTCCACGACGTGATCCCCGTGAACATGAACACGCTCAAGCTGGAGGTGAGCCGGGGGCGCGACAAGGCCCTCATCACGCGGGACCGCATGCGGGTGGACGTGATCGCCGAGTTCTATGTCCGCGTGCAGGCATCCACCGACGCCGTCGCCGCCGCTGCTCAGACCCTGGGTCAGCGGACCATGCAGCCCGACCAGCTCGAACAGCTGATCGAAGGCAAGTTCGTGGATGCCCTTCGCACCGTCGCTGCGGAGATGACGATGGAGGAACTGCACGAGAAGCGTGGTGAGTACGTGAAGCGCGTGCGCACCGTGGTCTCGGAAGACCTGCTCAAGAACGGCCTGGAACTGGAAGCAGCCTCCCTCACGCAGCTCGATCAGACCGCGCTCGACTACTTCAACCCCGGCAATGCCTTCGACGCCGAGGGCATGACCCGCCTCACGGAGCAGATCGAGAAGCGCAAGAAGCAGCGCAACGACATCGAGCAGGACACCATGATCCAGATCCGCAACAAGAATCTGGAGACCGAGCGCATGGCACTCGACATCGATCGCGAGCTCGAATACGCGCGGCTTGCGCAGGAGCGGGAGCTCGAGATCCGCCGTGCTCACCAGCGTGCCGAACTGGCCCGTGAGCGGGCGGACAAGGAGCAGGAGAGCGAGCGGGCGCAGATCACGGCGCGCGAGGCCATCGAAAAGGCGCGCATCACCACCGAACGGACCCTGGAGGAAGAGCGCATCCGCCGCGAGCGCGAGGTGCAGTCGGCGGAGATCGAGCGCCGCAAGACCATCGAGCTGGCCGAGCAGCAGCGGGCGATCGAAGTGGCGGAGCAGTCCAAGGCACAGTCCGAAGCGCAGGCCGCGGCGGATCAGGCGCGCGCCAAGGCCGTCACGGAGGAGGAGCGCGTCTTCACCGCCCGTGAGACCGAGATGGCGGAGCGCCGCAAGCTGATCGAGCTGATCGAAGCGCGCAAGGAGGCCGAGCGGGAAGGCATGCGGCTGCGCATGGCCGCGGAGGCCGAGAAGCTGGCCGCGGAGGATCGCGGCGCGGCGCTGCGTTCGCAGGCCGAGGCCGAGGCGGACTCCGATCGCATCCGCGCAATGGCGCTGCGCGTCCGGGCCGAGATCGAGGCGGAAGCCATGCGCCTCATGAACGAGGCTCAGAACGTGCTCACCTTCGAAGCGCGGCAGTCGGCGCTCAAGTCCAAGCTGATCGAAAAGCTCGACTCGATCATCCGCGAGTCCGTGAAGCCCATGGAGCGGATCGAAGGCATCAAGATCCTGCATGTGGACGGCCTCATGGGCGGGGGCGGGTCCGGTGCGAACACCGATGGCACAGGCGCCGGATTCGCGGACACCGTGGTGAACTCCGCGCTGCGATACCGCGCCCAGGCGCCGCTCGTGGATCAGCTGCTGCGGGAGATCGGTGTGGAAGGCGGCGAGATCGGCAAGCTCGCGCAGTCGGTGGCGGCCGCATTGCCGAATCCGCGCGTGGAGTGACGGATGATCCGCGTCTACACCTCCAGCGTCATCGATGCCCCGGCGGACGCCGTGTGGCGCGTGATCCGTGACTTCAACGCGCTGCCGGTGTGGCATCCGCTGATCGCGGACTCGCGGATCGAGAACTCGCAGCCGTCGGACAAGATCGGCTGCGTGCGGGCCTTCCGTCTGCGGGACGGTGGCTTCATCCGCGAGCAGCTGCTGAGCCTGTCCGACTTCGACTACCAGTGCACGTACTCGATCCTCGAGTCGCCGATGCCGCTCACCAACTACGTGGCGACACTCAAGATCACGCCGGTCACGGACGGGAACCGGTCCTTCGGAGAATGGAGCGCCGAGTTCGACTGCGACGTGTCGCGCGAGCGGGAACTGGCGCAGTCCATCGGGCAGGGTGTCTTCCAGGCCGGCTTCGACGCGCTCAAGCAGCGCTTCGGCCGCCGCTGACCGGTACGCCGTTCAGGTATCGTCCACCATGCAGAAGGTCGTCCGCTCCGCGGTCATCGATGCGCCGATCCAGCGTGTATGGGAGATCCTGCGGGACTTCAACAGTCACACCGCGTGGCATCCCGTCGTCTCCGAATCCGTCATCGAGGGCGGCGAACCGTCCGATCGCGTGGGATGCGTGCGCAACTTCGTGCTGCGCGACGGCGCCAGGATCCGCGAGCAGCTGATCGCGCTGTCAGACCAGGAACATCGCTTCACCTACTGCATCCTGGACGCGGACGTACCGCTCGAACGCTACGTCGCGACCGTCCAGCTCAGGCCAGTCACGGACGGCAACCGGACCTTCTGGCACTGGCAGTCCACGTTCCGGACGCCGCGGGGCCGAGAGCAGGAGCTGACCGACATGGTCGCCCGCGGTGTGTACGAGGGCGGCTTCGAAGGGCTGCGGCGCTATCTGTCCCAGGGCGGACGCGTTGCAGCTGTCGAAGGGGCGCGAGGTCAGGGGATCGAATCCGACGGCGTGAGTTTCGAGCGCGTCGGCGGGCCGGAGGTACTGACGATGGGCAGGACCATCGCGCCGCCCCCCGGCCCGGGCGAGGTTCGCGTGCGGCACACCGCGGTGGGCGTCAACTACGTGGACATCTACATCCGGCGCGGCACTCTGCCGCTGGCGCCGCCCGGCTCGGTGCTCGGCGTCGAGGCGGCCGGCGTCGTGATCGACGTGGGGTCGGGTGTGGCGAACGTGATCCCGGGCGATCGCGTTGTCTACGCGATGCTGCCTGCGGGCAGCTACTGCCAGGTGCGGACGGTGCCCGCTGCACAGCTCGTGCGGCTTCCGGATGGTGTTGACGACGCGTCCGCGGCGGCCGTGTTCATGAAGGGACTGACCGCGGAGTACCTCCTGCATCGCCTGCATCGGGTGACGGCAGGAGAGCACGTCCTCGTGCACGCTGCGGCCGGTGGCCTCGGCACTCTCGTGTGCGCCTGGGCGCGGGAACTGGGCGCCCACGTGATCGGCACGGTGTCGACCGAAGACAAGGCCCGCGAAGCCCGTGCAAACGGTTGTCAGGACGTCATCGTCACGCGCGAGTACAACTTCTCGGAGGCTGTGATGCGCGCCACGGGCGGCCACGGCGCGGATCTCATCATCGACGGCCTGGGCGACAAGGGGGTGCGGGAGAACATCGCGTCCCTTGCGATGTTCGGCCACTGGATCAATCTGGGAGAGGCAAGCGGTCCCATGCCGCCGCTGGCGCCCGATGCGCTGATCCACCGGAGCGCAACGTTCTCGCGGCCGGTGGTGTTCCACTACACCGCCGATCCGATGCGTCTTCAGCAGATGGCGGGCCGCCTGTGGGATGTCGTGCAGCGCGGCGTCGTGCGACCCGTGATCGGCGGGCGTTTCGCGCTGGGGTCCGTGGCCGAGGCCCATCGGTTGCTGGAGGCGCGGGCGACACGGGGTGCCTTGATTCTGGAGCCTTGACGAGGCGTTCGTCCGGGTTACGCGGGTCCATGGTTGCAGCGTCGAGATCGATCGGGC
>CAZEDA010000041.1:0-16246 GCA_964510915.1 uncultured Rhodocyclaceae bacterium
CGGCGGATCGCATCGTCGTGACCGAGAGCGGTATCCACGGACGGGAGGACGTCGCGCGCATGCGGGAACACGGCGTCGGAGCGTTTCTTGTTGGCGAGGCCTTCATGCGGGCGCCCGATCCCGGCCAGGCCTTGGCTACCCTGTTTTTTGGTGACGGTCCGGCCTGACCCGGTCTTGCGGCCGAGCGCTTGGCCCCGTCTGGTGCAATGCACCGGGCATCACGCCAGCAGTGTTGCGTCGCCGCTACGGTTTGTGCGGCGCAACATCACAAGTTGCGTGAGGTTAATTTGGTAACCTCCGGAACATTCAATGTAAGTCGGCATCGCGCGAATCTGGTGAAGCACTGCCCCGGAACTGTTGCAAGTACGCAACAGTTCATACACAGAAAGACCGATTTGCCGGCCACAATCCTTGTGGCATAGGGGGCGCCTGTGCACAATCCGCGCACCTGTCCATCCTGGAGAGGTATCAGTGGGGGCGCATGCGGTATGCGTCTCAAGGGGAGGGGCGAAAGAACACGCGCCCGCTCACGGATTCCCAAACATCAGGAGATGAGATGAACAAGAAGCTTCTCGTTCTGGCTATCGCCGGCGCGCTGGTCGCCCCGGCAGCCATCGCGGACGTCACCATCAGCGGCACGATCAACATGGGCCCGGGTTGGGGTTCTGTGGGTGATGCGACTGCTACCAGCCAAGCGAACTCTATTGTTCGCGGCGGCGGCCAGCAGGGCTTTAGCAACACGGGTCTGACGTCGAACTACTCCAACGTCAACCTGAACTCGACCGAAGACATCGGCGACGGCAACAAGGTCGTGTTCAACGCCCAGCTGGACTTTTCCAACACGGGTTCGACGGTGCATGACACCGACGGCGCGCTCCGTCAGCGCAACACGTTCATGGGTTTCGAAGGCGGCTGGGGTAGCCTGCGCCTCGGTATCAACGAACACATCTACGAACGCTACATGTACCAGTCCGACGTTCTGGACGGCGCTGCCGGTATCGGCGGTAACCTCCAGATGCTCGGCACTCCCGGACCTGGCGTGTTCGATGCCCGCAATCAGGGCAATTGCGGCCCGACGGCGGGTTGCGCTGGTTTCTATCGTCGTACCAGCAACAGCATCTGGTACGACAGCCCGGATATCGGCGGCTTCACCTTCGGTGTTGCGATGACGCTGAATGCCTACCAGTCGACCCAGGCCGGCACGAAGCCCGGGGTGCTCTCCATGGGTGCGCAGTACAAGCCCGCGGATATGCCTTTCTTCGTGAATATCGCTTATGAGCGCCACAAGGACATGTTCGGCCTCAATGCGATCACTGGAAACCTTCAGCCGGATGGCGTTACCAGCAACGGCGCGGCTACGTCCTCGACCGATACCGGCCTGCAGCTCGGCGGTGGTGTCACGCTGGGTGACCTCGGCCTGTATGCCCGTTTCGAACAGCTGAAGTACAAGTCCAACGGCGGGACGCTGGCAGGTCTCAACGAGTACAGCCGCAACGCTATCTGGCTGGGTGGTAAGTACAACGTGCCTACTGGTTACGTGGGCGTGCAAGTCGGTATCGCTGAAGATGGCTCCTGCAAGATGATCAGCGGCGGTGCTTGTAACGCCAACGACACTGGCGCGATGATGTTCAGCGGCGGCTATGCCCACAACCTGAGCAAGCAAACCCAGTTGCTCTTCTACGGTTCTGTCACCAACAACGATCAGTTCGGCCGCTACTACAACATCGGCAGCCCCGGCTTCGGTCGTGTCGGTGCCGATGGCCGCAGCATCGCCCTGCTGATCAAGCACTCGTTCTAATCCGCGAGTTCTTGCTGCAAGTTCAAATGGGCACCTTCGGGTGCCCATTTGTTTTGTGGAACCCCGCGCATACGCGGGGTTGAAGTTCTGTTGAGGCTAGCGTCCTTCGAGCTTCTTCAGTTGAGGCACCAGCTTCGCCAGAGTTGCCTCGAAGCCAGCGAGCCGTTCCTGTTCCTGCGCAACGACCTTCGCCGGCGCCTTGTCTACGAAGGCCGGATTGGCGAGCTTGGTCCGTGCCTTTGCGAGTTCGCCTTCCAGTCGGGCGATTTCCTTCGTAAGGCGTTCCCGTTCCGCTGCCAGGTCGATCTCCACGTGCAGCAGGAGTCTTGCATCTCCCACTACCGCGACGGGCGCGTCGATCTCCGGCAGCGAAGGAGCCGAGTGGACATCCGATAGCCGCGCGAGCAGCTTCAGATAGGGGATCAGAGTGTCTGTATCTGCAGCGCCGGACATGTGCAGAGGCACTCGTTCTCCTGGTCCGATGTTCATTTCACCCCGAAGATTCCGGCACGCGTCGATGTAACCCTTCAGCAGGCCCACCCAGGCTTCCGCGCCTTCATCGATCTTCGAGGACTCCGACCTGGGATACGGTGCCAGACAAATGCTGCGTCCGGATTTACCCGCGAGCGGTCCGACCTTCTGCCACAGTTCTTCCGTGATGAACGGGATCACCGGGTGTGCCAGCCGCAGCACGGCTTCGAGCACACGTACCAGCGTCCGGCGTGTGCCTCGCTGGACAGCCTCGTCCGAAGACTGAAGCTGCACCTTCGTGAGTTCCAGATACCAGTCGCAGTACTCGTCCCAGATGAACCGGTAGAGCGCGCTGGCGACGTTGTCGAGACGGTACTCGGCAAACGACTTGGCGATCTCTGCCTCGGTACGCTGCAACTGGCTGACGATCCAGCGATCCACGGGGGAAAGCGTGACCGGCAGGGCTTCGTCGGTACCGCAGTCCTTGCCCTCCGTGTTCATCAGCACGAACCGCGTGGCGTTCCAGAGCTTGTTGCAGAAGTTCCGGTAGCCCTCGCATCGCTTGAGATCGAAGTTGATGTTCCGGCCCAGTGTCGCGTACGCCGCCATCGTGAACCGGAGAGCATCAGCGCCGAACGCCGGAATGCCCTCGGGGAACTCCTTCTTTGTCTTGGCTTCGATTCGTGGCGCATCTTCGGGCTTGCGCAGACCGGTGGTGCGCTTGACGAGCAGGGCAGGCAGGTCGATGCCATCGATGAGATCGACCGGATCGAGCGTGTTGCCCTCCGATTTCGACATCTTCTTGCCTTCCGCATCCCGGATGAGTCCGTGGATGTAGACATGCCGGAACGGCACCCGCCCGGTGAAGTGGGTGGTCATCATGATCATCCGGGCGACCCAGAAGAAGATGATGTCGAACCCGGTGACCAGCACCGTCGATGGCAGATAGAGATCCATCGCCTGACGGTCATCTCCCGCGGGCTCAGGCCAGCCGAGCGTGGAATGGCAGACGAGTGCCGACGAGAACCAGGTGTCCAGAACGTCCTCGTCCCGGTGGAGCGGTCCGGTGGAACCTGCTGCCGCGGCTGCGGCTCGGGCGGCAGCCTCATCGCGAGCGACGAACACACGCCCGGCGTCGTCGTACCAAGCCGGAATCTGGTGGCCCCACCACAACTGGCGAGAGATGCACCAGTCCTGAATGCCGTTCAGCCACTGGTTGTAGACGTTGACCCAGTTCTCAGGGAAAAAGGTGACCTCGCCTTTGGCGACCACATCGAGCGCGACCTCGGCGATCGACCGTCCGGGATGCAGCGTGCCATCCGGCGCCGGCTTGGACATCGCGACGAACCACTGGTCCGTGAGCATCGGCTCCACGACCGCGTTGGTCCGGGCGCACCGCGGCACCATCATCCGGTGCGGCTTTGCCCCTACGAGAAGGCCCTGCGCTTCGAGGTCGGCCACGATGCGTTTCCGGGCGTCGTATCGGTCCAGGCCGCGATAGGGTTCCGCGCCGTTCTCGTTGATCCTGGCGTCGAGCGTGAAGATGTTGATCATCTCGAGGCCGTGGCGCGCCCCGACTGCATAGTCGTTGAAGTCGTGGGCCGGCGTGATCTTGACGCAGCCCGTGCCGAATTCACGGTCGACGTAGTCGTCGGCGATCACGGGAATGGTGCGGCCGGTCAGCGGCAGCGTGACATGGCGACCGACGAGTCCGGCGTAACGCTCGTCTTCCGGATTGACGGCCACCGCCACGTCGCCGAGCAGTGTCTCCGGGCGCGTGGTGGCGACGGTCAGCCCCTTGCGGCCATCGATCGGACCATCGACGAACGGATAGAGAATTTCCCAGATGCGGCCATCCTCTTCCTCGCTCTCGACCTCGAGATCCGACACCGCCGTGCGCAGCACCGGATCCCAATTGACGAGTCGCTTGCCGCGGTAGATGAGGCCCTGCTCGAACAGCCGGACGAAGGTCTCGGTCACCACCTTGGACAGCTTGCTGTCCATCGTGAAGTACTCACGCGTCCAGTCGCACGAGTCGCCGAGGCGCCGCATCTGGGTCGTGATGGTGGAGCCGGACTGCTCCTTCCAGGTCCAGACTTTTTCGATGAACTTGTCGCGACCGAGGTCCCGCCGGGAGGTCCCCGCCGCCTCGAGTTGGCGTTCCACGACGATCTGCGTGGCGATGCCGGCGTGATCCGTGCCGGGCAGCCAGAGCGTGTTCTGCCCGCTCATCCGGTGGTACCGGGTCAGCGCGTCCATGATCGTCTGGTTGAACGCGTGCCCCATGTGAAGCGTGCCGGTCACGTTCGGTGGCGGCAGCTGGATGCAGAACCCCGGTTTGTCGGCGGCGTAGGTGGCGTTGAAGTAGCCCTGGGATTCCCAGAACGGATACCAGCGGCGCTCGATGTCGGCGGGCTCGAAACTCTTCGGAAGTTCCATGGGGACGGGAGGAAGTGACGCAACCCCGGATTATCGCGGAAAAGACTGGCCGCGGTCCTCCTCCGGGAGGCGAAACCGGATAGAACGTCCGATCAGCGGATATCGGGCGGGGTGTCGCCGCCCTCGGCGTCTTCGAGGGGCAACTGCCGGTTTCGGACGCGCTGGCTCAGTGTTTCCTCGATCGCTTCGCGAACCATCTGGCGAACGCTGCCTTTCAGTTCGGCGGCCAGATGCTCAAGGGCATGATCGAGGGAGCCGGACAGTTCGGGCATGACCTTCCGTTCGAGAACGGCGCCGATCTCCCGGTCCAGCCGGGACTGGAGCCGCTGATAGACCTCGTTCTCGAGCGCCTGGGCCTGGGCTGGCGTGACCCCCGCGCTGTCGATGGCAGCCGGGAGCGGTGGCGGGCGCTTGCCCGTTCCAGGCCTGACCAGGTCGGTGAGTGTGGGAATGCCGTCGGACTCGACAGGAGGCTTCGCGGCTCCCTGCGCGTGGCGGCGCATCAGCTGGTCGGCCCGGGCTTCCGCGGCGCTGTCGTCGGCCTCGCTCATCCAGGGCTCTGGCTGAGATCGTGCACCCGGATCTCGTATCCGCGCTCCCGGTAGAACTTGTAGCGCGCCCTGCCCGCGACGGTGTCGCCATCGTCGACCGACACGACCTCCACCAGCCGCTGAAAGCGGCTGAAGACTTCCGGCGTGTCGAGCCGCAGATTGAGCAGAAGCTCGTCGCGGTCGACGCCCGAGAGGTCGTGATCCACCAGAACGGGAGTCACGGCCGCGAGCCGGTGACGGGCCCGGACGTGCGGAATGAAGCCTGTTGCCGGGTGGGTCCAAAGAAGGCGATCGACTTCGTCGGTCGTGGCGGCATCCGGCGTCAGAACCATGATCCGCATGCCGGAGGCCATCGCTTTCGCGATGACGCGGCACGCGGTGTGGATCTTGTCCGGGACCTTCGTATAGAAGTCGATCTGGGTCACGGTGGCGGCTCGGGAGGGATCAGCCGCCGGTGCGTCGCATGAGGAATGACGTGAGAAGGGGAACGGGGCGGCCGGTGGAGCCCTTGTCCCGTCCGGACTTCCACGCGGTACCCGCGATATCCAGGTGAGCCCACGGATATTTGCCTGCGAAGCGGGCCAGGAAGCACGCGGCCGTCACGCTGCCGGCGGGTCGGCCGCCGATATTGGCCATGTCGGCGAACGGACTCTTGATCTGCTCCTGGTAGTCTTCCCAGAGGGGCATGCGCCAGACGCGGTCCCAGATGGCATGACCAGCCGACTCGAGTTCCGCGGAGAGATCGTCCTGATTCGCGTACATGCCCGTTGCCACGTGCCCGAGGGCGATCACGCAGGCGCCGGTCAGTGTGGCGATGTCGATCACGGCGGCGGGGTCGAAGCGTTCGGCATAGGTCAGCGCGTCGCAAAGGATCAGTCGGCCTTCCGCATCCGTGTTGAGGATCTCGATGGTCTGCCCGGACATGGAAGTGACGATGTCACCCGGCTTCGTCGCCGTGCCGCTGGGCATGTTCTCGCAAGCGGGCACCAGACCCACCACATTGATCGGCAGCTTCATGCCGGCGACTGCCTCGAACGTCCCGAGGACGCTGCCCGCACCGGACATGTCGTACTTCATCTCGTCCATCTCGGCCGCCGGCTTGAGCGAGATGCCTCCCGTATCGAAGGTGATGCCCTTGCCGACCAGTACGACCGGCTTCTCCTTCTTCCGGGCACCGTTGTACTCCATCACGATGAACTTCGGGGGCTCCTGCGAGCCCTTCGTGACGGACAGGAAGGACCCCATTCCGAGCTTCTCGAGTTCCTTGCGCTCCAGCACCGTGACCTTGAACTTGTGGCGCTTGCCGAGATCCCTGGCGCATTGCGCGAGGTAGGTGGGCGTGCAGATGTTGCTGGGCAGATTGCCGAGGTCCTTGGCGAGCGAGATGCCTGAACCGAGGGCGGCTGCCTGTGCGACCGCACGCTCTTCTGTGGCGCTGAGGCGCGTGGCGGCGCCGATCACGAGCTTCTTCAGGCTGCGGTCCTGGTCGTTCTTCTTGCTCTTCAGCTGGTCGAAGCGATACTCGCCGTCGGTCGCGACCAGCACGGAGTGCATGGCACGGTCCGACGCACTGGTGCCGGCAGCCGACCATTCGAGGCTGAAGATCGTGGCTTCGTCCGCACCGGACGCGGCGGCTGCCTTGAGTGCCCCGGAAATGGCTTCCCTGAGCGACTTCAGCTTGAGTTCGTCCGGCTTGCCGAGACCCACCACCACGACCCGGGCGGCCGCGACGTCGGGGACCGAATGCACCAGGGTGCAGGAGCCCGCCTTGGTCTTGATATCACCGCGCTTCAGGAGATTGCCGAGGTAGCCTGCCGAAGCCTTGTCGACCGCTTCGCCCGACGGGGTCCACTTGCCGCCCTCGTAGAGACCGACGATGACGCAGGCGCTGCGGACCTTGTCCGCGGATGCATGTTTGAGGCTGAATTCCACAGGCTCTCCTGTTAGGATTGATTCGGGTGACACAGACCCGATCCGAAAATTATCCCCGCCGCCTCCGAGAAAAGTCAAAGCCGTGATTTTTCAGCGCGCGCTTCTGCGCGAGTTCACCAACACCGGCGTGGTCGTCTTCGCCGTCCTGCTGATGATCACTGTCACGACACAACTCATCCGGATGCTCGGCTGGGCGGCACAGGGCGTGATCCCGCCGGACGGCGTCCTGGTGCTCCTGGGTCTTGCCGCCCTTCGCTATCTTCCCATTCTGCTCGCCCTGACGGTGTTCATTTCGGTACTGATGGCGCTCACGCGCAGCTATCGGGACTCCGAAATGGTCGTCTGGTTCACTTCCGGCAGGAGTCTGACAGCCTGGATCCGCCCGGTACTCACCTTCGCGCTGCCCTTCGTGCTGACGATCGCTCTTCTGTCGCTGGTGCTGTCGCCCTGGTCTGTCCGCAAGGCCGAAGTGTTCCGGCACCAGCTCGAGAATCGCGATGACGTCTCGGCGATCTCCCCCGGGGTGTTCAAGGAGTCCAAGCACGCCGATCGAGTCTACTTTGTCGAGAAACTGACGGCCGACCTCTCGATGGTCGCCAACGTGTTCGTCCATTCCCGGCAGAACGAGAAGGCTGGCGTCATGGTCGCCTCGCGAGGGCGCGCGGAGACCGCCGCCAACGGGGACCGGTTCCTCGTGCTCCTCAACGGCCGGCGCTACGAAGGCCAGCCCGGGTCCGCGGAGTTCCGGGTGACCGAGTTCGAACGTTATGCCGTGCGAATCGAAACGAAAGAGGCCACGAAGTACATCGCCTCACGCAGTTCGATCCCGTCCCTGGAACTCCTGGCCGATCCGAGTCCGGAAAACCAGGCGGAACTGACCTGGCGCGTCGGTATCCCGGTTAGCGCCCTGCTGCTCTCGCTGCTCGCCATACCCATGAGTTTCGTGAATCCGAGGGCGGGCCGTTCGCTGAACCTGATTCTCGCGATGCTGCTGTACATGGTCTACAGCAACCTGCTGTCGATCGTGCAGTCCTGGGTGGCTCAGGGCCGGATCCCGACCTGGCTTGGATGGACGGTGGTGCACGCCGCCATGGCCGGTCTGCTGTGGTGGCTCCTCTGGCGCCGGCTCTCGGTCGCGCCACTGCTGAGCAGGTTTCGCCGATGAAGACGCTCCGGCGCTATGTCACCCGCCAGGTGCTGTCGTCGACGCTCCTGGTGGCGGCGGCGCTGCTCATGCTGTTCTCGTTCTTCGATTTCATCCAGGAACTCGGCGACGTCGGCAGAGGCAAGTACCGTTTGTCCCTCGCTCTGCTCAAGGTGGCTCTGTCGATCCCCGGGCACATGTACGAGCTCTTCCCGGTGGCCGCCCTCCTGGGGACGCTTTTCGCTCTGGCGCAGATGGTGGCGCACTCCGAGTACACGGTCATGCGCGTCTCCGGCGTTTCGGCGCGGGCCATGATCTTTACCGTGCTGCCCCTCGGCCTGGCGTTCGCCAGCATCACTTTTCTCATCGGCGAGTTCGTGGCGCCGTTCTCCGAAAGCGCGGCACAGCGCATCCTGCTGAAGGCAACGAATACCGGCGTGGTCGCTCAGGAGTTCCGGTCAGGACTATGGGTCAAGGACTTCAACAGTTTCGTGAACGTGACCCAGGTGAGCACCGATGCCGCACTGACCGGAGTACGGATCTACGAGTTCGACGATCAGCACCGTCTCAAGTCCATCAGTGAGGCACGGGCGGGCGAGTACCGGGGTAGCGATCGCTGGCTCCTTCGGGACGTGACCAGGACGCTGTTTCTTCAGGACCGGACGGAGGCTGTCCGCATCGCCGAGACCGACTGGCATTCCGTGCTGAATCCCGCGATTCTCAACGTGCTGATGGTGGTGCCGGAAAGAATGTCCGTAGGCGATCTCTACACCTACATTGGCCACCTGAGAGAGAACGGGCAGGCCACGTCACGCCACGAGATCGCGTTCTACTCGAAGCTGGTCTATCCGCTCGCCGTGATCGTCATGATGATTCTGGCACTGCCGTTCGCGTACATCCGGATCCGCGACGGCGGCATCAGCGGGAAGATCTTTCTCGGGATCGTCCTGGGCCTGGGATTCCATCTGGTCTCCCGGCTGTTCGGTCATCTGGGCCTGCTGAACGCCTGGCCGCCATTGTTCAGTGCGTCCTTTCCGACCGCGCTTTTCTTCATCGTGGGGACGGCGATGCTGTGGCGGGTGGAGAGGCGCTGACCGGGAGTCGGGGACTTCGGCAGAAGCGAGGTCAGATCGGCGCGCGGACGATCCGGGTGCCCAGCAGCCGATCGTGCAGAAACTGGCGATCGCGGTCCACGAATGCCCACAGGAAGCCCGCAGCAGCAGCCATCAGGCCGAGGAGCGCGAGCACGTACCGGGCGACTGCCTTCCAGAGAGGGATGAGGGCGCCGTCGATTGCGACGAGGCGCAGACCCCAGGTCTTCATGGGAAGGGTCTGCCCGCTTCGGCGCCAGCAGTAGACGAAGTAGACCCCGACGACCGTGGCCAGATACCCGCTATGCACGAGACGCAGGGTGCCGTGCGTGGCATCGCCGATGGTGACGACAAACACCCACGAAGCCAGGAACACTACGCCGAACAGCAGGACGGCTTCGTACACGAGGGCGCCGAAGCGCGGCCAGAGCGGAGCGCTCACCGCCGGTGTGGCTGCCAACGCGGGATTCTGCTGAGCCACTGGATCAGGGCTTCCGGGTGTGGGCATCCCGGAGTGCATCCTTCAACTCCCGGGGAAACTGGTCGTACTCCCGCCATTTCTCCAGCACCTCGCGTCGCCGGTCCGGCGGAAGGCCCTGAATCTTCTTGAACAACTCCTTGATCTCGGCCCGCTGCTGGGGGCTGAGCGAGGCCCACTCCTTCATCCGCAGCCGGATGCGCTCCTGGCTGTCCGCATTCAGGGACGGATACTTCTGGGCGATTGCTACCCAGCGGGCACGCCGCTCCGGTTCCAGAGAGTCCCAATTCTGCTCGAACGGTTTCAGGATCTCCTGCTGCGCCGGGGTCAATTGCGCCCACAGCGGTGCACTTCCGGGTGTCTGCGCGATGGCGGGCGGCCCGAACAGAGCCGCGGCCAGGATCAGCGCTCCAGCGAAGCGGAAATCCATTGCTGGAAACCCTTGTCGAGGTAGGCGTTCAGAGGGAGTTCGTCGGCGAGAAGCTCGATCTCGTCCTCTTCCGGCGGGAACATGAGTTCCTGCCAGACGTAGCCTGCGAGCATGATGATCAGCAAGGCGGCCGCCGGCGCGAGAATCCTCGCAGTGCCGAACCATGGGCGTCCGGGATTGCCCCCTTGCGACGATGTTCCCGCCCAGGCCATGGACGAGACGGACTCCCGGTCGGGGATGGCTGCCAGAGCGCGTGCCCTGGCCGTCTCGAGTCGTCGCAATACCGCAGGGTCCAGATCGGCCAGGGTATCGTCGAGATAGCGAGCGATGCGGGCGCTCTTCTCGTTCTCGTTCACGGCTCGATTCCCCTCTTGCGTAAGAACGCCGCAATGGAATGCGTTGCCCGGGAGCAATGCGTCTTCACGCTTCCCTCCGAGCAACCCATTGCGGCAGCGGTTTCTGCGACATCCAGTTCCTCCCAGTAACGAAGCAAAAACGCCTCCCGTTGACGTGCAGGCAGCTTATCGAGAGCCTGACCGATCACGGCCGCGATCTGGGCGCGCTCGACCTGCTCGGCCGGCCCCCCTTCGCGGTTGAGACCCTCGTCCACCTGGAGGCGATCGAGGGGGTCGTCGTCTTCCTCGTCCTCGCGGGAGAGGGAGGAAAGGAGCGTGCCCCAAAGGCTGCGTACCTTCTGTCGCCGGTAGTGATCGCGAATCGTATTCTGCAGGATTCGCTGGAACAACAGCGGCAGCTCTTCGGCCGGCTTGCCGGAATACTTCTCCGTGAGCTTCAGCATGGAGTCCTGCACAAGGTCGAGGGCCAGATGCTCGTCCCGGACCGCGAAGAGGGCATGCTTGTATGCCCGTCTTTCGACGCCAGCGAGAAAGTTGGCGATTTCCTGCTCGGTAGCCAGATTCCGACGCCTTGTTTGCTGAGGATGTTCCGGGCGCATCGGTGCGTCCGGGAAGGATTCGGCCGGATGTTAGCAGCACAGGCGTCCGGAGGGGGCGGATGCGATCGGCGCCCACGACCGCGCTGCTCGCCGGGGAACGCGGACGGTCGGGCGTCCTCTACAATAGGGGTCACCTCCGAAATCCATGCAGACCATCGATCTCACCCACCACTTCCTGATTGCCATGCCCAGCATGGTGGACCCGAACTTTGCCAACACGCTGACATATGTCTGCGAACACAACGAGCAGGGAGCGGTAGGTGTGGTGGTGAACAGGCCCATCGATCTCACCCTGGGTCAGCTTCTGGCCCAGGTGGACCTTGCGGTGGTCGCAGGGCCCCGGCACGCAGACCCCATCTATTTCGGCGGGCCGGTACAGCTGGACCGGGGATTTGTCCTGCACCGGCCGGTCGGACAATGGCAGGCGAGCCTTCCTGTCCGGGAGGACATTGCCCTGACAACCTCGCGGGACATCCTTCAGGCGGTAGCGGAGGGTGGCGGGCCGACTGAAATGCTCGTCACCCTCGGTTATGCCGGTTGGGCGCCCGGGCAACTGGAGGACGAGATCCGCCAGAATGCCTGGCTGACCGTGGGGGCACAGCCCGCTCTCATCTTCCGAACAGCGCCCGAAGAGCGGCTCGCAGCTGCCATGGCGCTGCTCGGGGTGGACCCCCGCTTCCTGTCCGACGAGGCCGGGCACGCGTGAATCCCTCGGTTCTCGCATTCGACTACGGCCAGAAGCGGACCGGCGTGGCGGTCGGCGATCTCACCGTCGGGGTCTCCCATCCTCTCGACACGATCGTGACGACGGACGAGGACGTCCGCCTGAATGCTATTGCGAAGCTCGTCGCGGAATGGCAGCCCGGGCGCCTGGTCGTAGGTGTTCCGCACCGGGAGGATGGTGCGCCCCACGCCCTCGCGGATACCATTCGCGACTGGGGTGCCCGTCTTGGCGACCGGTTCGGACTGCCGGTCGAGTACGTGGACGAGACGTTGAGTTCCTTTTCGGCGGGCCTGGCGCTCGCGGAGAGCGGCATCAAGGGGCGTCGGCAGAAGCGCTATCTGGACAGCGTCGCGGCGCAGGTCATATTGCAGGCCTACCTGGACGAGCATCATGCGTCTGCCTGAGGCAGAAGGGCTCCTGGCCGACCTGGCGTCGCGCATGCGGGCCGAAGTCGGTCCCGAAACCGGCCTGGTGGGTATCCATACCGGCGGGGTCTGGGTCGCCCAGCGCCTCCACGGTCTCCTGGGGTCGACCGTGCCCATGGGCACCATCGATATCGCGTTCTACCGGGATGACTTTGCGCGGCGCGGCCTGAAGCCGGATGTCCGGCCGTCGGCCCTGCCATTTGACGTGAACGGCCGGGACATCGTGCTTGTCGACGATGTTCTCTACACCGGGCGCACCGTGCGTGCTGCGCTCAACATGCTGTTCGATTACGGCAGGCCGGGACGGGTGCGGCTCGCCGCACTGGTCGACCGCGGCGGGCGCCAGTTGCCCATCTGCCCGGATTTCGTCGGGGGGTTCCTGACCGTGCCCAACGAACACGCCATGCTGCTGCTGCGGCGTACCGACAGCGGCAGTCTCGAGTTAGCCATGGAGGAGGATGCAGGCGGTGCAGCGTAACCCGCAGCTGGGCCCGAAGGGAGAGTTGTCCCATCTCCTGACGATCGATGGACTCCCGAAGGACATTCTCCTGCAGATCCTGGACACGGCCCGCTCGTTCGTCTCCGTGACCGAGCGGGATGTGAAGAAGGTGCCGCTGCTGCGCGGCAAGTCGGTTTTCAATCTTTTCTTCGAACCTTCGACCCGCACACGGACCACGTTCGAGATTGCCGCGAAGCGGCTCTCGGCCGACGTCATCAATCTCAACGTGGCGACCTCGTCGCAGACCAAAGGCGAGACACTGCTGGACACCGTGGCCAATCTGGCGGCGATGAACGCCGACATGTTCGTGGTGCGCCATGCGTCGAGCGGTGCGCCGCACCTGATTGCGAGGCACATGGGCCCCGAGATCCACGTCATCAATGCCGGCGACGGACGCCATGCGCATCCCACTCAGGGCCTGCTGGACGTCTACACGATCCGCCACTACAAGGAAGACTTCACGCGTCTCACCGTCGCAGTCGTCGGTGACGTGCTGCACTCGCGGGTGGCGCGGTCGGAGATCCATGCGCTCACCACGCTCGGGGTGCCGGAGGTCAGGGTCATCGGCCCGCGGACGCTCATCCCCCGGGATATCGAGAAGCTGGGTGTGCGCGTTTTCAACGACATGGATCGCGGCCTGGACGGCGTCGATGTCGTCATGATGCTGAGGCTGCAGAACGAGAGGATGAACGGCGCCTTGCTTCCCTCCGCGAACGAGTACTTCCGCAGTTACGGCCTGACGCCGGAACGGCTTGCCAAGGCAAAGCCTGGGGCTCTGGTGATGCATCCCGGCCCGATGAACCGGGGCGTCGAGATCGACTCCGCCGTGGCGGACGGCCCCCAGTCGGTGATCCTCCATCAGGTGACGTTCGGCATTGCCGTACGGATGGCGGTGATGGCGATTCTCGCGGGGAACGGATGATGGCGACTCGCCTAAAGATCTCGGGCGGACGTCTGGTCGACCCGGCGAGCGGGTCCGAGCGGGAGGCCGATCTCTTTATCGCGGACGGGCGAATCGCCGGAATCGGCACGGCGCCGGCGGGATTCGAGGCGCTCGCGGGCATCGACGCTTCGGGCATGGTCGTATGCCCCGGGCTTGTCGATCTCGCGGTTCGCCTCGGTTCCTCCCTCGAAAGCGAACTCGGCGCCGCGCTGGCCGGCGGGGTGACCAGCGTGGCGTGCCCGCCGGACATGGATCCCCCACTGGACGAGCCCGGCCTGGTCGAGATGCTGGCCCGCCGGGCGGACAGCCTTGCGATGTCGCACGTCTACCCGATCGGCGCGCTGACACAAGGTCTGGCCGGATCGCGCCTGGCGGAGATGAACGAGCTCGCCGAGGCCGGCTGTGTGGCGTTCTCCCAGGCGGATGAAGCGCTCGCCGACAACACCGTCCTGCTTCGGGCGCTGCAATACGCGGCCACCTTCGATCTGCCGGTATGGCTCCGGCCGGAGGACGCCAGCCTGGCCCGTCATGGCGTTGCCCATGACGGCGAAGTCGCGACCCGCCTTGGCCTGCCTGGCATCCCCGCTCTGGCGGAGACCATCGCAGTCAGCACGATCCTTCTCATGGTCGCCGAGACCGGTGCCCGGGTTCATCTATGCCGTCTGTCTGCTGGCGAGAGCGTAGACCTCGTCCGCGAAGCGAAGGCCCGCGGCCTGCCGGTGACGTGCGATGTGTCGGCGCATCATGTCCACCTGTCCGAGATGGACATCGGCTACTTCGATGCGCACTGCCGTCTCACGCCGCCCTTGCGGTCGCTGAGGGATCGTGACGCGCTGGTGAGGGGACTGGCGGACGGGACCATCGATGCCGTGTGTTCAGATCACTGCCCGATGGCCGAAGACGGCAAGGAGGTGCCTTTCGGCGAGGCCACCCCGGGTGCGACCGGCCTCGAACTGCTTCTGCCCTTGACGCTTCGCTGGGGCGGGAGCGCCGATCTCGCGGCGACCCTGCGTCCGGTCACGGTAGCGCCGGCCCGGATTCTCGGCCTGCCGCAGCCTTCCCTGGAACTCGGCGCGTCCGCCGACCTCTGTATCTTCGATCCGGCAGCCTGGTGGAGGGTAGGACCCGAGACACTCCGCAGCCGCGGCAGGAATACCCCCTTCTCGGGCTACGAGGTGCAGGGGCGTGTTCGCTACACCCTCGTCGGCGGGCGGATCGCCTTCGAACAATAAGCCGAATCGGCAGGCGGTATCGGGCTTGCTTTTTCGCGTTGTCACCCTGATGACTGAAACCATGAATCCATTGCTTGATTTCTCCGGCCTTCCCCGTTTCCGCGACTTTCGTCCTGACCTGGTCGGCCCGGCGATCGATACCCTGCTGGCCGAGAACCGGGCCCTGATCGAACGGATCACAGCGTCGCCGGAGGCGCCCGGCTGGGACGATTTCGTGCAGCCGCTGGAGGACGCCAACGAGCGGCTTTTCCGCGCGTGGGGCCAGGTGTCGCACATGAATGCCGTGATGAACAGCGCGGAGCTGCGGGAGGTCTACAACGCCACGCTGCCCAAGATCGCGCAGTACGGTACGGAGCTGTCTCAGCACGAGGGCCTGTTCCGCAAGTACAAGGAATTGCGGACCTCCCCGTCCTTTGCGGTGCTCACGCCGGCCCGGGCACGGGTGGTGGAAAACCGGCTGCGGGATTTTCGTCTGGGCGGTGCCGAGCTCTCCGAAGCCGACAAGGCCAGGTTCAAGACGATCGCGGAGCGGCTCGCGGAGCTGTCGTCGAAGTTCAGTGACAACGTCCTCGATGCGACCAATGCGTTCGCCCTGTATGTGCGGGATGCGGCGGAGGTGGCGGGCATTCCGGAGGACGTGCTGACCGCAGCGGCCACCGCCGCGCGGAAGGATGGCCGTGACGGCTGGAAGTTCAGCCTGCAGATGCCTTCCTATCTGCCGGTCATCCAGTACGCCGACAATCGGCTCCTGCGGGAGCGGATGTACCGCGCCTACACGACGCGCTCTTCCGAACTCGGGGACCCGCTGCTCGACAATTCCGCCGTCATCGACGAGATCATCAGCCTCCGACGAGAGGAGGCGCGGCTGCTGGGCTATGAGTCCTTCGCCGAAGTGTCGCTCGTGCCCAAGATGGCGGAGGGTCCGGACCAGGTGCTGACTTTCCTGCGGGATCTCGGCAAGCGCGCGAAGCCTTTCGCCGAGCGGGATTTCCGCGAGCTCCAGGACTTCGCCCGGACGCGCCTCGGTATCGACAAGCTCGAATCCTGGGATATCGCCTGGGCGTCGGAGAAGCTTCGGGTGGAGCGATACGCGTTCTCGGAGCAGGACGTGAAGCAGTACTTCCCGGAAGATCG
>CAZEDA010000042.1:0-16087 GCA_964510915.1 uncultured Rhodocyclaceae bacterium
GCAGGTCGATCTCTGCGTACCGCCCGGCGCTGCCCGACATGACCGGGCCCACGAGGTGGGGGTCGAAGCGTTCGAGCAGCTGCATCATGCGAAGCGCCTGCTCCCGCAGTTCCCGAAGGCGCTCGGGGTGCTCGTCGGCCTGATAGAGCTTCTGATAGTCGCGCAGGGCTTCCTCCACCTCGGCGTTGTCGGGGAGATTGCGCGTGTCGGGTGCGCCGACCTGCCGCGCCGCCTTGCGTTTCGCCAGCCCGAAGTCGTCGATCCCGTCTTCGGCCATGAGACGCGCCGCCAGCTGGGCGATGCGCGCCCGCATTTGTCGATTGTTCGCGGATTCCCGGCCCATGGTGCTGCTGCTCCGATGCCTGTGTCAGTCCCTCAGTACAGCTGTTCTCCGACGTCGTTCGGCTTGCCCGCCGGGCGCTCCTGTCCGGGGGCGGGCGCGGAATCGCCGTCCTCTTCCGCCGGGAGAGTCTCCTGGTAGAAGTATTCCAGGACGCGGTCCTGGACTCGGTCGTTCCTCAGACCGGTGGTCGGGTTGACGCCTGCCGCCACGACGCCTTCCGGCGCCGCGAAGCCCTCGTCCGGGATGCCATCGAGGGCCTTCGCCATGTATCCCATCCAGATGGGCAGTGCGGCGACCGCCCCGGTCTCGCTGCCGCCGAGGGACTTCGGTGTGTCGTAGCCGATCCAGGCCACGGCCACCAGCTTGGGGCAGTAGCCCGCGAACCAGGCATCGAGCTGGTCGTTGGTCGTGCCGGTCTTGCCGGCTAGGTCGCCCCGACCCAGCTTCCGGGCGCGCGCAGCAGTGCCTTCCTGGACGACGTCCTGCATCATGCTGGTCATGATGAAGGCATTGCGGGTGTCGATGACCCGTGCAGCTGCAGCCGGTGTGTGTTTCTCGATGACTTTCCCTTTCAGATCGCTGATCCGCTCGATGTGGTAAGGCACGACGCGATTGCCGCCGTTGGCGAAGGTGGCGTATCCCGATGCCATCTGCAGGACCGTCACCGAACCGGCGCCGAGCGCCATGGTGAGATACGGCGGAATCAGCCGGCGTTCGAATCCGAATCGGGTCACGTAATCCTGGGCGTACTGCGGCCCGATCGCCTGGATGATGCGGATCGACACCAGGTTCTTGGACTTGGTGAGCGCCCGCCGCATGCTCATCGGGCCCTCGAAGGTGCCGTCGTAGTTCTTGGGTTCCCAGGCGTCCGAACCGGTCTCGGCGGCGTCGAATGACAGCGGTGCGTCGTTGATGACGGTGGCGGGTGTGAAGCCCTTCTCCAGGGCGGCGGAGTACACGAAAGGCTTGAAGGTGGACCCCGGCTGCCGGTACGCCTGGGTCACGTGGTTGAACTTGTTCCGGTTGAAGTCGAACCCGCCCACCATCGCCCGGATGCCGCCCGTGGCCGGATCCACCGAGACGAGCGCTGCTTCCACCGCAGGCAACTGGGCGATCTGCCAGTCGCCGGCGTCGGTCTTCTGCACCCGCGTCAGGGAGCCGCGCCGCAGGCGCTTCTCCAGGGGAGCCTTGTCGCCGATCATCCGCTGGGCGAATTTCAGACCCTCGGCGGCGACGGTGATGCGGCCCACGCCCTTGGCAAACAGCGTCATCGACTCGCCGGTCACGCCCAGCACGAGTGCCGGATACAGCCCGGCGCTCTCCGAATCCTCGCCAATCATCTCTTCCAGCGCCTCGTCCGGCGCGTCGCCCGCAATGTCGAACTGGGCCTCCGCCCCGCGGTGGCCGTGGCGGCGGTCGTAATCGAGCACTCCGCGACGCACAGCCGCGAGCGCCGCGTCCTGGTGGGCCCGGAAGATCGTCGTGTGAACGCGGAGGCCCGATGTGTAGGCGTCTTCCTTGAACTGGTCGTAGAGCTTCTGCCGGACCATTTCCGTCAGATGATCCGCCTGGGTGGCGTACGCCTGACGCTCCTTGCGCACGACGATGGCCGTCTGCATGGCCGCGTCATATTCCTCCGGCGTGATCCAGGCGAGTTCCTTCATGCGCCGCAGGACGTACTCCTGCCGCAATTTCGCCCGTCTCGGATTGGCGACGGGGTTGTATTTCGAGGGTGCTTTGGGCAATCCCGCCAGCATTGCGTGCTCGGCGAGGTTAAGTCTGTCGAGAGATTTGCCGAAATAGGTCTGGGCAGCGGCTGCGAAGCCGTAGGCACGCTGGCCAAGGAAGATCTGGTTCACGTACAGCTGAAGTATCTGGTCCTTGGAGAGATTGTGTTCGATCTTGAACGCGAGCAGCGTTTCGTTGAACTTACGCGTGAAGGTTTTTTCCTTTGTCAGGAAGAAGTTACGCGCGACCTGCATGGTGATGGTGCTGGCGCCCTGATGGGCCCCGCCCTGCAGGAAGTTCGACAGCGCGGCACGCGCCACGCCGATGTAATCGACGCCACCGTGCTCGTAGAAGCGTTCGTCTTCCGCGGCCAGGATGGCGTTCAGCATCGGCTTGGGAACGTCGGCGACGGACACGAGAGCCCTGCGCTCCTCGCCGAATTCGCCGATGAGATCACCTTCGGCGCTGAAAACCTGCAGCGGAATCTTGGGGCGATAGTCGGTGAGCGCCTCGAGCGACGGCAGTCCCGGGTAGGCCACGACAGCGGCATAGCCGAGCAGGAGGGAGCCCGCAACGAGAAGGGAAAGCAGCAGGAAGATCGGCAGGAACCACCAGCGGAGAAGCATTGGCAGAGTGTTTGCTTTGGGCCTTCGAAAAAGGGGCCTTTCCCGACAGGGTTTCCGGATTATACGGACCTGGCGTTCCGCAGTCCTGCTGGCCCTTACTTTCCCAAGCTTGATTTGTAGTTGCGACTCGTATCTAATGTGTTTTAGACGCAAATTGGCGTAACTCGCCCATGCTCAAGGGAAAAGTTGATTTTTCGTCGGTGTCCCAGTTCCTCACGGAACTGATGAAGCCGAAGATGCCCCCGCTGATCGGCGTGGACATCAGCTCGTCCTCCGTCAAGATGGTCGAGATCGTGGCCGTGGGCAAAGGGCGCTACCGCCTGGAGCGCTACACGATCGAGCCTCTGCCGAAGGATGCGGTCGTCGACGGCAACATCATGAACCTCGAGGAAGTCGGCGAGGCGGTGAAGCGCGGGTGGAAGAAACTCAACTCCCGCATCAAGAACCTCGCCCTCGCCCTGCCTTCCGCCGCCGTCATCACCAAGAAGATCGTGGTGCCGGCCGGCCAGAGCGAGGAGGACCTCGAGCTCCAGGTCGAGACCGAGGCCAATCAGTACATCCCGTTCGCGCTGGAAGAGGTGAACCTCGACTTCCAGATCCTCGGCCCGTCGCTCACCAATCCGGAAGAGGTCGAAGTCCTGATTGCGGCTTCGCGCAAGGAGAAGGTGGAAGACCGGGTCGCGGTCGCCGAGTCCCAGGGACTCAAGGCCGTCGTCATGGACATCGATTCCTTCGCCGCCCAGACCGCATTCGAGCTCATCGAATCGCAGCTGCAGGACGCCGGCATCGACCAGACGATCGCGCTGGTGGACGTCGGCGCGACGATGATGAACATCAACGTCCTGCGCAATCGGCAGTCGGTGTACTTCCGCGAGCAGCCCTTCGGCGGCAATCAGCTCACCCAGGAAATCCAGCGCGTGTTCAGTCTCTCCGCCGATGAGGCCGAGGCCGCGAAGCGCAGCGGCGGTCTCCCAGAGAACTACGAGAGCGACGTGCTGCGGCCGTTCATGGACACCCTGGCCCTCGAAGTGACGCGCGCCCTGCAGTTCTTCTTCACCTCGACGCAGTACAACCAGGTGAACAGCATCGTGCTGGCGGGCGGATGCTCGACCATCCCGGGTCTGGACGAAGTCGTCACGCGCAGGACCGGCGTTCCGGCGATCGTCGCCAACCCGTTCGCCGCGATGGAGAAGTCGGCCAAGATCAAGGAGCGCCAGCTCGCGATGGATGCTCCGTCGCTGCTCGTCGCCTGCGGGCTCGCGATGCGGAGGTTCGATCCATGATCCCAATCAACCTACTACCGCATCGCGAAGAACGACGACGCGAGCAGCGGCGCCGGTTCGCCATCATGGCGTTCGCGACGCTGGCTGTCGGCGCGGTGATCGTGGGCGTGGTGCACCAGTACTTCGCCAACCAGATCGAGTACCAGGTGGGCCGCAATCAGTACCTCGAGAACGAGATCGCCACGCTCGATCGCCAGATCGAGGAGATCAAGAAGCTCAAGGAACAGACCCAGGCGCTGCTCGAACGGAAGAAGGTCGTGGAGTCGCTTCAGTCGAACCGCTCGGAAACCGTGCGGCTGCTCGATCAGCTCGTCCGGCAGATTCCGGACGGCGTGTTCCTGAAGTCCGTCAAGCAGACCGGGACCAAGGTCAACGTGACCGGCTACGCCACCTCGAACGCGCGGGTCTCGACCCTGATGCGCAACTTCGAGGCTTCGCCGTGGCTGGAGGCACCGAGCCTCATCGAGATCAAGGCGGTCACGGTCGACAAGCAGCTGCAGAACGAATTCAACCTGAACGTGAACCTCACTCGGGAAAAAGCCGAGGAGGCGCCGACGGGCCAGGCGGGCGCCAAGCCGCCGGCAAAGGGTTAACGCGCCATGACGCTCGACGATCTGCAACGCCTCAACTTCAAGGACATCGGCAACTGGCCGGTGCTGCCGAAGCTCGGCCTGCTGCTCATCATCCTGCTGCTGATCGTGTTCCTCGGATTCTGGTTCGACTGGCGTGCCCAGGCGGACGAGCTCGAGGTCTCGCGCCAGAAGGAACAGGAGCTCAGGCAGAAGTTTCTCGACAAGAAGGCACAGGCCATCAACCTGGACCTCTACCGCAAGCAGCTGGACGACATCGAGCAGTCCTTCGGCGCCATGCTGAAGCAGCTGCCCAACAAGTCCGAGATGGAAGCCCTGCTGACGGACATCAACCAGGCCGGTCTCGGTCGCGGTCTGCAGTTCACGCTGTTCCGGCCGGCTCCTCAGGAAACCATGTCGGAGTTCTACGCGGAACTGCCGATCACCATCCGCGTGACCGGCGCCTATCACGACATCGGCGCCTTCGCGAGCGACGTGTCGCAGCTGTCCCGGATCGTGACCCTGAACGACATCGGGGTGTCGATCGACAAGGACGGCGCGCTCGCGCTCGATGCGACGGCGAAGACCTACCGCTACCTCGACGAGGCGGAAATCGCCGAGCAGAAGAAGCGGGAACGCGAAGCCAAGTCGGGAGCGAAGAAGTGACGCGCCATTGGTTGACGAGTGTGCTGGCCGTTGCCGTGCTCGCGGGCTGCGGCGGAGAGGAGTACGAGGATCTCCGCCAGTTCGTGAACGAGTCCGGCAACAACCTGCGCGGCCGGGTGGAACCCCTGCCGGAAGTGAAACCGTACGAGGCCTTCACCTACGAGGCCTACGAACTCCAGGATCCGTTCAAGCCGCGCAAGCCTGAGTCTGCCGACAAGAATGCCGGCGACCGGCCCAGCCAGGCGAGCGACCTGCGGCGCAAGGAGGCCCTGGAGGCCTACCCGCTCGAGAGCCTCAAGATGGTGGGCACGCTGCAGGACAAGAACAAGAAGATGTTCGCGCTCGTCAAGACGCCGGAGAACAACTTGTATCAGATCAAGATCGGAAACTACCTTGGCCAGAACTTCGGCATCGTGACCACGATCACGGAGACATCGGTCACCCTGAAGGAGGTGTTCCAGGACACCTCGGGCGTCTGGTCGGAGCGCACGAGCAGCCTGCAACTGCTCGACGAAGAGGAGTCGAAGCAATGAAGATGACGTGGCTGGCGGTCTGCCGCCTTCTGATCGCTCTCGCATCCCTGGGCGCGCTGTCCGCGCAGGTATCCGCGGCGCCCGTACCCGTCGAGCCGGGAATGAACGCCATCGACGCCGTGGACGTGCTGTCCGGCCAGGGAGGCAAGGTCGTGGTGAAGATCACCACCCGCGAGCCCCTGGCGAATCCGCCGGTTGCCTTCTCGATCAACAACCCGCCCCGCATCGCGTTCGATTTCCCGGGCACCGCCAACGGGATGGGCAAGAGCACGCAGGAAGTGGGCAACACCGAACTGCGTTCCGTGCGCCTCGGCCAGTCCGCCGGCCGGACCCGCGTGGTGCTGAACCTCACCCGCCCGGTGAAGTACGACGCCCAGCTCGACGGCAAGACCTACACGATCACGCTGCAGGCCGGCGCGGCCGGTCCGACCGTCAGCACCGCCAACGAGAGCACCACGTTCGCGAAGGGCAAGAACACCATGCCCCACTCGCTGCTCAACGTGGACTTCCGCCGCGGCAAGGCCGGCGAAGGCCAGGTCGTCATCGACCTCTCGGACAATCTCACCGGCATCGACATCCGCCGTCAGGGCAAGTCGGTCGTGATCGACTTCATCCAGACGGAAATCCCGTCCAACCTGCAGCGACGACTCGACGTGACCGACTTCGCGACGCCGGTGGACATCGTCGAGGCGACGAAGCAGGGGAACAATGCCAAGATCGTGATCTCACCCCGGGGCAACTGGGAGCACTCCGCGTATCAGACGGACAACCGGATGATCGTCGAGATCAAGACCATCGTCGAAGACCCGACGAAGATCGGCGCGGCCTCCGGTCGCGGCTACACCGGTGACAAGCTCTCGCTCAACTTCCAGAACATCGAAGTGCGGGCGGTGCTGCAGGTCATTGCCGACTTCACCGGTCTCAACATCATCACGAGCGACACGGTCGGCGGCAATCTCACGCTGCGCCTGAAGGACGTGCCGTGGGACCAGGCCCTGGACATCATTCTCCAGGCGAAGGGCCTCGACATGCGCAAGAACGGCAACGTGGTGTGGATCGCGCCGCGGGACGAACTCGCCACCAAGGAGAAGCTCGCGCTCGAGGCGCAGCAGCAGATCCAGGAACTGGAGCCGATCCGCACCGAGAGCTTTCAGCTGAACTACATGAAGGCCGAGGCGTTCCAGAAGATCGTCTCCGACCCGAACCAGCGCCTGCTCACCAAGCGCGGCAGTGCCGTGATCGATCCGCGGACCAATACCCTGTTCGTGCAGGACACCCCAAGCAAGCTGGAAGAGTTCGCCGCGCTCATCAAGAAGATCGACATCGCCGTGCGTCAGGTCATGATCGAAGCGCGGATCGTCGAGGCCTCGGACACCTTCGGCCGGTCGCTCGGCGCGCGTCTCGGTACTGTCACCCTCGGTGGCAACGGCCTGCAGCCCTTCGGCGGTGATCGCGCCCGACTGTTCGTCGGCGGCAACGTCCGAAGCGTGGGCGTGCAGACCGGCCAGGCGCAGGACTATGCCACGAGCTTCTTCCCGGATTCCCTGGCGGTGAACCTCCCGGCGCCGGGTCTCGGGGCCGGCAGCGGTTCGGCCGGTGCCTTCACCTTCACGCTCTTCAACCCCGGCCAGACCAGCTTCCTGAACCTCGAGATCTCGGCCCTGCAGCTCGATGCGCGCGGCAAGCTGATCTCCAGCCCGCGGGTCATCACGGCGGACAACGTCGAGGCGAACATCGAGCAGGGCACGGAAATCCCGTACCAGACCGCGACGGCCTCGGGCGCGACGAGCATCAGCTTCCGGAAGGCCACGCTGTCGCTCAAGGTGAAGCCGCAGATCACGCCCGACGACAACGTGATCATGAAGCTCGACGTCCACAAGGACAGCATCGGCGTGACCACCAACGCGGGCCCGGCGATCGACACCAAGCAGGTGACGACCGAAGTGCTCGTGGAGAACGGCGGCACGGTCGGCATCGGCGGCATCTACACCCAGGACGAGACGACCCAGCAGAGCAAGATCCCGCTGCTCGGAGACATCCCGATCATCGGCTTCTTCTTCCGCAACGAGCGTCGGTTCAACGACCGTCGCGAGTTGCTGGTGTTCGTGACGCCCCGCATCCTCAAGGACAACCTGACGGTCCGCTGACCCGGCGGTTCTCCCCCCGCAGATTCGACGGCCCCGGCGCCTGCGCGCCGGGGCCGTCGCACTTTCGGGCCCGGCATCTGCGACTGCCCTCCGCCGCCTGTGGCGGATAGAATCCGGGGATGAAAGAGCCATCCACGATGCGGCGCCCCGCGCCCGACATCCCCGGCAACATCTATCTCGTCGGCCTCATGGGCGCCGGCAAGACTTCGGTCGGCCGGCTGCTGGCGAAGCGCCTGGGCAAGCGGTTCGTGGATTCGGACCACGAGATCGAGGCACGTACCGGTGTGCGCATTCCCGTGATCTTCGAGATCGAAGGGGAGGCCGGCTTCCGCCAGAGGGAAGTCGCGATGATCGACGAGCTCACGGCCACGGAAGGCGTCGTGCTTGCCACCGGCGGTGGAGCGGTCCTCGATCCGCGCAATCGCGAAGCCCTGAAAACCCGAGGTACCGTGGTATACCTGCGGGCGAGCGTGGACGAGCTCTGGAACCGCACCCGCCGGGACCGCAACCGCCCGCTGCTCCAGACGGCCGACCCGCGCGGGCGGCTGGCCGAACTGATGGAGATCCGCGATCCGCTGTATCGCGAGATTGCCCACGTGATCATCGACACCGGCAGCCAGAGTCTGCGAGTCCTCATCGGCCGCCTCGAGGCCGCGCTGGTCCGCAACATCCCTCGGAAGGAGGATTCGACACCATGCTGACGACCCAGGTGGGACTCGGCGACCGCGCCTACCCGATCTACATCGGCAACGCGCTGCTGTCCCGGACGGAACTCGTCGGGCGCCATCTCCTGCAGAAGCGGGTCGTGATCGTGACCAACGAGACCATCGGCCCGATCTATCTGCCGGCCCTTTCCGCAGCCTTGCGCGGGGCCGGGGTCGAAGTGCTCGAGGTTCTGCTCCCCGACGGCGAGGCGTTCAAGACGTGGGAGACGCTCAACCGCATCTTCGACGCGCTGATGGCCGCGCGCTGCGAGCGGAAGACGACGCTCATCGCTCTGGGCGGCGGCGTGATCGGCGACATCACCGGCTTCGCGGCGGCCACCTACCTGCGGGGCGTGCCCTTCATCCAGATTCCGACCACGCTGCTCGCCCAGGTGGATTCCTCCGTGGGCGGCAAGACCGCGATCAACCATCCGCTCGGCAAGAACATGATCGGTGCCTTCTACCAGCCGGCCGCCGTGATCGCCGATCTCGACACGCTCGACACCCTGCCCGATCGCGAACTGTCTGCAGGGCTCGCGGAAGTCATCAAGTACGGTCTGCTGGGCGATGCCCCGTTCTTCCAGTGGCTGGAGCAGAACCTCGACCGGCTGCTGGCGCGCGACAAGGAGGCGCTCGCCTACGCGGTGGAGCGCTGCTGCCGCAACAAGGCGGAGATCGTCGAGAAGGACGAACGCGAAACCGGACTGCGCGCGCTGCTCAACCTTGGTCATACCTTCGGCCACGCCATCGAGGCAGCGCTTGGCTTCGGGACCTGGCTGCACGGCGAGGGCGTCGCTGCCGGCATGGTGCTGGCTGCCGAAACCTCCCGCGCGCTCGGCCACCTGACTGCCGCCGATGTGACGCGAGTCCGCCGCATCCTGGAGCGCGCCCGCCTGCCCGTGGACCCGCCCCACCTGCCGCTGGCGCAGTGGCTGGACCTCATGGGGCACGACAAGAAGGTGGAGGGCGGCCGTCTGCGGTTCGTGCTGATGCACGCCATCGGGGATGCCTACGTCGACGCGGCCGTCCCGCCTGCCGTCCTCGAACAGGTGCTCGGCCGGCGCGAAACCGTCGCGGCGGCGGGCTGAGCACACGCCCCGTGGACCTCGCCCCCTACGCAGCCCGACCCGAGACCTCCCGCGGCCGCAGCCTCCCGGAGTCCCCGCCCGAGGGGCGCTCGGAGTACCAGCGCGACCGCGACCGCATCGTCCACTCGACGGCCTTCCGGCGGCTGGAGTACAAGACCCAGGTGTTCGTGAACCACGAGGGCGACCTCTTCCGCACCCGGCTCACCCACTCCATCGAGGTCGCGCAGATCGCGCGGTCCGTCGCCCGGAACCTGGGCCTGAACGAAGACCTGGTCGAGGCGATCTCCCTCGCGCACGACCTCGGGCACACGCCCTTCGGCCATGCCGGTCAGGACGCCCTGAACGATTGCATGAAGCCGTTCGGCGGCTTCGAGCACAACCTGCAGTCGCTCCGGGTGGTCGATCATCTCGAGAACCGCTACGGCGCGTTCGAGGGGCTCAACCTCACCTTCGAGACGCGCGAGGGCATCCTCAAGCACTGCTCGCCACGCAACGCGGAGACGCTCGGCGAGCTCGGCCGTCGGTTTCTCGAGCGCCGTCAGCCCGGCCTCGAAGCTCAGCTCGCCAACATCGCCGACGAGCTGGCCTACAACAACCATGATGTCGACGACGGCTTGCGTTCGGGGCTGGTGGAACTGGAGGCGCTGTCCGAGGTGGCCATCTTCCGGAAGCATCTCGACGAGGTGCGTGCCCTGTTCCCCGCCCTCAAGGACCGCCGCCTGGTCCACGAGACCGTCCGCCGGATGATCAACACGCTGGTCATCGATCTGACCGAAACCACGCGTCGCCGCATCGCCGAGGCCGGCCCCGGTTCCATCGACGAGGTCCGGGCCGCGCCGCCCCTCGTGGCGTTCAGCGAGCCGATTCACGAGGCGCAACTGGAGCTGAAGCGCTTCCTGCGCACGAATCTCTACCAGCATTTCCGGGTCGCGCGCATGGCCGCGAAGTCGCGGCGCATCGTGGCCGAGCTGTTCGCCGCCTTCACGGGCGACCGGCGTCTCCTGCCCCCCGAGTTTCAGCAGCGGGCCGAGGAGCAGGGCGAACGTGCGATCGCCGACTACATCGCCGGGATGACCGACCGCTATGCGATCGCGGAGCACCGGCGGCTGTTCGCCATCGAAAACGCCTGATCGCCCCGTTTCTCCCCGTCCGGCAGGCCTTTCAGTGATTGAAGGCGCAGGCGCCTTGGGGTTAACATTTCGCCCCTTGCCCTCAGGAAACGCGTTCCCCGGCGACTGCCGCGGTCGAGGCGCGTTCCGGAGGGTTGTCCGGCCTCATCGCCCAAGGGCGTTGACCGGCGGCATCGTCCGGCCAGCCAGCCGTCAGCAGATAACGAGGTAGATCGTGGCACAGACCTTTCCCCCCTCCGCCCAGGGGCTCTACAGCCCTGACAATGAGCATGACGCCTGCGGCGTCGGCTTCGTCGCTCACATCAAGGGCAAGAAAAGCCACGAGATCGTGGAGCAGGGGCTGCTCATCCTCAAGAACCTGACCCATCGCGGCGCCACCGGCGCGGACCCCCTCGCGGGCGACGGCGCGGGGATTCTGCTGCAGATTCCGGATGCCTTCTTCCGCGAGGAAATGCAGAAGCAGGGCATCACGCTGCCGGCGCCCGGCGAGTACGGCGTGGGCATGGTCTTTCTCCCGCAGGAGCCCGCGTGCCGCCTGGCGTGCGAACAGGAGATCGAGCGCGCCGTCCGTGCGGAAGGGCAGGTGCTGCTGGGCTGGCGCGATGTGCCCCGCAACGGTGCGGTGCTGGGAGAGTCGGTCAAGCGCATCGAGCCGGTGATGCGCCAGGTCTTCATCGGTGCGGGCAGCAGCGTCACCGTCACCGACAGCCTCGAGCGCAAGCTCTACGTGATCCGCAAGCGTTCGGGCCATGCGATCCAGAGCCTCAATCTCGCGCACGGCAAGGAGTTCTACGTGCCGTCCATGTCGGCGCGCACCATCGTCTACAAGGGCATGCTGCTCGCGGAACAGGTCGGCAACTACTACCTCGACCTGCAGGACCCGAGGATGGTCTCCGCGCTGGCCCTCGTGCACCAGCGCTTCTCGACCAACACCTTCCCCACGTGGGATCTCTCGCATCCGTTCCGGATGATCGCCCACAACGGCGAAATCAACACCCTGCGGGGCAACGTCAACTGGCTGCGTGCCCGGGAAGGCGCTATTTCCTCGCCGGTCCTCGGCAAGGATCTCGAAAAGCTCTGGCCTCTCATCTACCCCGGCCAGTCCGATTCCGCGTCCTTCGACAACGCGCTGGAACTCCTGGTGATGGGCGGCTACTCGCTGTCCCACGCGATGATGATGCTCATCCCCGAGGCGTGGGAGAACCACACCACCATGGACGAGAGCCGTCGCGCGTTCTACGAGTACCACGCCGCGATGATGGAGCCGTGGGACGGCCCCGCCGCCGTGGCCTTCACGGACGGCCGCCAGATCGGCGCGACCCTCGACCGCAATGGCCTGCGTCCCGCGCGCTACATCGTCACGGACGACAACCTCGTGATCATGGCGTCCGAGGCCGGCGTGCTGCCGATCGCGGAAGACCGCATCGTCAAGAAGTGGCGCCTGCAGCCGGGCAAGATGTTCCTCGTCGATACCGAGCTGGGCCGCATCGTCGACGACAAGGAACTCAAGGACCAGCTCGCGGCGCTGCGTCCCTACCGCGAGTGGAACGACCGCATCCGCGTCACCCTCGAGGAGATCTCCGACGCCCCGGCCACCATCCCGGCCTCGTCGGTGCCGCTGCTCGACCGCCAGCAGGCCTTCGGCTATACCCAGGAGGATCTCAAGTTCCAGTTGATCCCGATGGCGCGCGACGGCGAGGAGGCCATCGGGTCGATGGGCAACGACAGCCCGCTTGCCGTGCTGTCCAGCAAGAACAAGACGCTCTACCACTACTTCAAGCAGCTGTTCGCCCAGGTCACGAACCCGCCGATCGACCCGATCCGCGAAGAGCTCGTGATGTCGCTCGTGACGTTCATCGGCCCCAAGCCCAACCTGCTGGGGGTGGATGAGACGAACCCGCCCATGCGCCTCGAGGTGTCCCAGCCGATCCTCGATACCAAGGCGATGGCCGCCATCCGGGACGTCGCGGCGCGGACGGACAACAAGTTCCGCTCCTACGAGATCGACATCTGCTACCCGGTGGCCTGGGGCAGTCAGGCGGTCGAGGCCCGGCTGGCGAGCATGTGCGCCGAGGCCGTGGATGCCGTGCGTTCCGGCTTCAACATCCTGATCCTCACCGACCGCGGTCTGAGCGCCGAGCGCGTGCCGATCCCGGCGCTGCTGGCCACCTCGGCCCTGCATCAGCACCTGGTCAACAAGGGGCTGCGCACTTCGGCCGGTCTCGTGGTCGAGACGGGTTCTGCGCGCGAAGTGCATCACTTCGCGCTGCTCGGCGGCTACGGCGCGGAAGCTGTCCACCCCTATCTCGCCATCGAGACCCTCATGGCGGCCGATGATCAGCTCCCCGAGGACAAGCGCGGCGAGAAAGCGGTCTACAACTTCATCAAGGGGGTGGGCAAGGGCCTGCGCAAGGTGATGTCCAAGATGGGCATCTCCACGTACATGTCCTACACCGGCGCCCAGATCTTCGAGGCGGTGGGACTGTCCAGCAGCCTCGTCGAGAAGTACTTCACCGGCACCACGTCGTCCGTGGAAGGCATCGGCGTGTTCGAGGTCGCCGAGGAAGCCATCCGCCTGCACCAGGCCGCATTCAGCGCCGACCCGGTTCTGGCCGAGGCCCTCGATGCCGGCGGCGAGTATGCGTTCCGTGTCCGTGGCGAAGAGCACATGTGGACGCCCGACGCGGTCGCCAAGCTGCAGCATTCCACGCGGTCGAACTCCTACAGCACGTACAAGGAGTACGCGCAGATCATCAATGACCAGTCGCAGCGGCACATGACGTTCCGCGGTCTGTTCGATCTGCGTGTGGATCCGTCGAAGTCGATCCCGATCGACGAGGTTGAACCCGCGAAGGAGATCGTCAAGCGCTTCGCGACCGGCGCGATGTCGCTCGGCTCCATTTCCACAGAGGCGCACACCACGCTCGCCATCGCGATGAACCGCATCGGCGGCAAATCGAACACCGGCGAGGGCGGCGAAGACCCGAAGCGCTATCCGCCCATCAAGGCGGGCGAGTCCCTTGCGAGTCGCATCGGTCGCGATCGTGTGATGCGCGACATTCCCCTCCAGGAAGGCGACTCCCTGCGCTCGAAGATCAAGCAGGTGGCCTCCGGCCGGTTCGGCGTCACTGCCGAGTACCTCGGGTCGGCCGACCAGATCCAGATCAAGATGGCGCAGGGTGCGAAGCCCGGCGAGGGCGGCCAGCTTCCCGGCCACAAGGTGACGGAATACATCGCGGAACTGCGCTTCTCCGTGCCCGGCGTGGGTCTCATCTCGCCGCCTCCGCACCACGACATCTATTCCATCGAGGATCTCGCGCAGCTCATCCACGACCTGAAGAACGCCAACCCCCGTGCGAGCATCAGCGTGAAGCTCGTGTCGGAGATCGGAGTGGGTACCGTGGCCGCGGGCGTGTCGAAGGCCAAGTCCGATCACGTGACCATCGCGGGTCACGACGGCGGCACCGGTGCGTCCCCCTGGTCGTCCATCAAGCATGCGGGCACGCCCTGGGAGCTCGGTCTGGCCGAAACCCAGCAGACGCTCGTGCTGAACCGCCTGCGCGGCCGCATCGCCGTCCAGGTGGACGGCCAGATGAAGACCGGCCGCGACGTGCTCGTGGGCGCGCTGCTCGGCGCCGACGAGTTCGGCTTCGCCACCGCGCCGCTGGTCGTCGGCGGCTGCATCATGATGCGCAAGTGCCACCTCAACACCTGTCCGGTGGGTGTGGCGACGCAGGATCCGGAGCTGCGCAAGAAGTTCAAGGGCCAGCCCGAGCACGTGGTGAACTACTTCTTCTTCGTGGCCGAGGAAGTGCGCGAGTACATGGCGCAGCTCGGCATCCGCCGGTTCGACGACCTCATCGGCCGCTCCGACCTGCTCGACATGAAGAACGGCATCGAGCACTGGAAGGCGCGCGGGCTGGACTTCACGAAGGTGTTCTACAACCCCGTGATGCCCGAGGACGTGGCGCGCTACCACACCGAGAGCCAGGACCACGGTCTCGACAAGGCGCTCGATCACCGGCTGATCGAACTCGCCGCGCCGGCACTCGAGCGCGGGGAGAAGGTCAGCATCGAGATGCCCATCCGTAACGGCAACCGCACGGTGGGCACCATGCTCTCGTCCGAAGTGGCGCGCCGCTACGGTCATGCCGGTCTGCCCGACGACACCATCCGCGTGAAGTTCGCCGGTACCGCCGGTCAGAGCTTCGGCGCCTTCCTCGCGAAGGGCATCACGATGGAGCTCATCGGCGAAGGCAACGACTACGTCGGCAAGGGCCTCTCGGGCGGACGCATCATCGTGTCGCCGTCACCGAAGTTCCGCGGGGAGCCGACGACCAACATCATCATCGGCAACACCGTGATGTACGGCGCGATCCTCGGCGAGTGCTACTTCCGGGGCGTGGCCGGTGAGCGCTTCGGCGTCCGCAATTCCGGCGCGCATGCCGTGGTGGAAGGCGTGGGCGATCACGGCTGCGAGTACATGACCGGCGGTACGGTCGTGGTGCTGGGCATGACGGGCCGCAACTTCGCGGCAGGCATGTCGGGCGGCATCGCCTACGTGTACGACGAGGACGGCAGCTTCGCCACCCGCTGCAATCTCTCGATGGTCTCGCTGGAGCCCGTGCTGGCCGAGGCCGAGCAGGAAGCCAAGCTCGACCGCGACCTCTGGCATCTCGGCCAGTCGGACGAGGCCGTGCTGCGCCGGTCCATCGAGAACCACGCCGCGAACACTGGCAGTGCTCGCGCTCGCGCGCTCCTCGACGACTGGGCGAATGCCCGGGCCAAGTTCGTGAAGGTCTTCCCGAACGAGTACCGCAGGGCGCTGGGCGAACTCGCCGCCAAGCACCGCAAGATGGCCGCCTGACGACGGACATGACTTCCGCACCGGTCCGCGGTTCTGCCGCCGGGCCGGTGTCGGAGGTTCCCTGACGCGAATCCACCTCACTCAAGACCGCAAAGACAGAAGACGATGGGCAAGATCACCGGATTCATGGAGTACCAGCGCCTTTCCGAGGCGACCGAAGCACGCGACTCGCGGGTCAAGCACTGGCGCGAGTTCGTCGGCCACCTCAAGGACGAAGAGGCGAAGGTGCAGGGGGCGCGCTGCATGGACTGCGGCATTCCGTTCTGCATGCAGGGCTGCCCGATCAACAACATCATTCCGGACTGGAACGATCTCGTCTTCAAGCAGAACTGGAAGCAGGCGCTCGACACGCTGCACTCCACCAACAACTTCCCCGAGTTCACCGGCCGCGTCTGCCCGGCGC
>CAZEDA010000043.1:0-16073 GCA_964510915.1 uncultured Rhodocyclaceae bacterium
CGAAAGGCGGGACGACCCTGGGGATCGTGCACGACGACATCGGAAATGGTGACCCACGGCCGGACGCCGGACCAGCCGCCGGAGATGGGGCCGAGCGAAACGGGCCGTCCGACGACATCGCTCGCCATCGCAGCGAACTGCGGCCGGAAGCGGTCCACATTGGGAAGCACGAACGCCCGCAGGACTCCCACGGTGATCGCGAGCAGGACGATCAGTCCGAATACGATCGTGCCGAATGCACGGCCGGTGCGGCGGATCAGTCGCCAGAAGAAACTGGGGGCAGGAAAGCGGATCACGCAGCGAGGTCTGTTCGAGCGGCGGTGACGGCGGTCCTCGGGATGGGGGACAGGATGATCGGGGCAGCTCCGTCGCGGCACCGGGGCCGGATCGGGTGCCGGAAACCCATCGGAATATCCCGCGGTCGGGTGCGAGCCGTTCGCCACCCCATCCGCGGGTCTGATTGCGGCATCATCGGCGACTTGCCGCGAGCTTCGAGTTTACCCTGCCATGACCCCGCACGCAGTCCTGATCGCCGAGGCCACCGCCTTCTCCCGTTACGCACGCACGCTCCTCGTCCGCCACCCGGAGTGCCTGCCGCCGGACTCCCTCGACGCCCCGTACACGCGGGAACGCATGCTGTCGGAACTGCAGGATGCCGCCCCGGCCGACGAGGCCTCGCTGGCCCGCGCCCTGCGCCGGCTGCGTCAGCGCGTGATGCTCCACACGATGGCCCGGGATCTCGGACGTCTCGCACCGCTCGCGGAGGTGACCGGCACGGTGACGGCGCTCGCCGAGGTCTGCATCCGGTTCGCGCTCGAGTGGCTGGACGGCGAGCACGCCGCCCGTTTCGGCGAACCGCGCGACGCGGCGGGCCGGCGCCAGCAGCTGCTGGTGGTGGGCATGGGCAAGCTGGGCGGGGGCGAGCTCAACGTGTCGTCGGACATCGACCTCATCTTCGTGTATCCCGAGGACGGAGAAACCGTCGGGACGCGGTCGGTCTCGGTGAACGAGTACTTCTCACGCCTGGGCCGGAAACTGATCGCCGCCTTGAACGAGACCACCGAGGACGGCTTCGTGTTCCGTGTCGACATGCGCCTGCGGCCGTATGGCGACAGCGGCCCGCTCGCCGTGAGCCTGGACATGCTCGAGGAGTACTTCACGGCCCAGGGACGCGCGTGGGAGCGCTACGCGTGGGTGAAGGCGCGCGTGCTGACGGGCGACCGTGGTGCCGAGGTGATGGCGCTCGCCACGCCCTTCGTGTTCCGACGCCACCTGGACTTCAGCGCGATCCAGGCCATGCGCGAACTGCACGCGGAGATCGCCGCGCAGGTCCGCCGCCGCGACATGGAAGACAACGTGAAGCTCGGTCGCGGCGGCATCCGCGAGGTGGAGTTCACCGTGCAGGTCTTCCAGCTGATCCGGGGCGGCCGGGATGCCCGCCTGCGCGAACGCGCCACGCTGAGCGCACTGGCCATCCTGGTGGAGCAGCGGGCATTGCCGGCCGATGCCCTCGGCGAACTCAGCGCCGCCTACACCTTCCTCCGCGAGCTCGAGCACCGGCTGCAGTACCTGGACGATCAGCAGACACAGGAGCTGCCCCGCTCGATGGCGGATCGCGAGGCCATTGCCCGGTCGATGGGCTTCGCGGATCTCGACGCCTTCGGCGCGCAGCTCGCTTCCCACCGGATCACGGTATCGCGCCATTTCGAATCGATCTTCTCCGGCGGCACCGAAAACGGGGGGGACCCGCTGGCCGCCGCGCTTCGCGCTGGCACGGACGATGCCGTCACGCTGGAGACGCTGCGCAGTCTCGCGTTCGAGGAGCCGGGCGCGGCACTCGCCCGCGTCCGCCAGCTGCGCGGCGGCACCCGGTTCGCGCAGATGTCGGCCCAGGCACAGGCGAGGCTGGATCAGCTGCTTCCGCGCCTCGTTCGTGCGGCGGGCTCGCACGCCCCGGCCGATGTCACGCTCGAACGGCTGCTGCGAATCGTGGAGAGCATCGGCCGCCGGGAGTCCTATATCGCCCTGCTCGTCGAGTACCCGCAGGCGCTGGACGCGGTGGCTCGCCTGGTGTCGCTTTCACCCTGGGCGTGCGACTACCTCGCCCGCCATCCGATGCTGCTGGACGAGCTGATCGACCCGCGCCAGATCGGCGAGCCCGAGTGGGCGCCGCTGGACCGGAGCCTCGCGGCCATGCTCGCCAGGGAAGACGGCAACATCGAGGGTCAGATGGACCAGCTTCGGCACTTCCGCCACAGCCAGACCTTCCGCCTGCTCGTGCTCGATCTCGCCGGCGCCGTCACCCTCGAACGCCTGTCCGATCACCTGAGCGACCTCGCGTGTCTGCTGCTGCGTCACTGCCTGCGCCTCACGTGGGCCAGACTGCCGACACGCCACATCGAGGAGCCGCGATTCGCCGTGATCGCCTACGGCAAGCTCGGCGGCAAGGAACTCGGTTACGAAAGCGATCTCGACATCATCTTTCTCTATGACGACGACGCGCCCAACGCGGGGGAGAACTACGCGCGGCTCGCCCAGCGCATGAACGGCATGCTGAACAGCCACACGGGGGCGGGCACGCTGTACGAGACCGACCTGCGGCTGCGTCCCGACGGCGTAAGCGGCCTGCTGGTGAGCCGCATCGAGGCCTTCGAGGAATACCAGAGGCACAACGCCTGGCCCTGGGAGCACCAGGCGCTCACGCGGGCCCGATTCGTCGCGGGCGATGCCCGGCTGGGCGTGCGCTTCGAGAGTCTGCGAGACGAGATCCTGCGCACACCGCGGGACGAGGCGACTCTGCGCGAAGCCGTGCTCGGCATGCGCACGAAGATGCGCGAGGGTCACCCGAACACGTCGGGCATGTTCGACGTGAAGCACGACACCGGCGGGATCGTCGACGTGGAATTCGCGGTGCAGTATCTGGTGCTTGCCCACGCACATTCGCATCCGGAACTCACGGGCAATCTGGGGAACATCGCGCTGCTGCAGATGGCGGAACGGCTCGGACTCGTCGCCGCTCCCCTCGGGTCTGCCGCTGCTGGCGCGTACCGCACCTTCCGCCGCAGCCAGCACGCCCTGAGGCTTCGTGGGGACCGCTACGCCCGCGTACCGGCCGAGGCGCTGAGAACGGAACGTGCCGCCGCACTGGCGCTCTGGGAAGCGGTGCTGGGCGAGTCGCCGGCCGAGGCACGCCCGAGCAGCTGAAAGACCTGGAGACGGTCCTTGCCCTTCACCGTCATTTCCCGGGCAGGACCGAACTCGAACCGGCCGGACAGCCGGTCCTGGGTGGCGCGGTCCACGAATACCGTCCCGGGCGGACTTTCCGCCGTCAGCCGGGACGCGATGTTGACGGTATCGCCCCAGACGTCGTAGCTGAAGCGGGTGGACCCGATCACGCCGGCGATGGCCGGGCCGGTCGCGATGCCCACATGGAACCGGATGGCAAGCGCGGCGGCGACCGGGTCGTGGGCGAAGATCTCCTGCAGATCCAGCGCCATGTCGGCCATCGCATCCGTGTAGGCGTCCGCGCGGCCGTCGAGGCCGCCGACGACCATGTACGCGTCCCCCACCGTCTTGATCTTTTCCAGTCCGTAGTTCTCGCAGAGGTGATCCATCCGCCGGAACACATGATTCAGCACGTCCACGAGCCGTCGCGGCTCCACCTTCAGTTCATCGGCGAGCCGTGTGAAGTTGACGATGTCCGCGAACATCACCGTGACGTCCGGCTTGCTGTCGGCGATGAGGCTGGGATCATCCCGCAGGCGCCGCGCGATGGACCGGGGCAGCAGATTGCCCAGCAGGGCCTCGGACTTCTCCCGTTCCGCCGCGAGCAGCGAATGCTGCGAGGCGAGTTCAGCCTGGAAGCGCTCGCGCTGCAGCACCAGATAACGGAGGAGAAAGAAGGCCACGGTCGACAGGATGGCGCTGATGAACACGCCGAACAGCGCGATGTTCGCCGCCGGCATCATCAGCGCCTGGGCCGCCTCCATTTCGCGATCGTGGTGCCAGGCCGTGGAAGCGACCAGCAGAGTGAGGTACACGCCGAACCAGGCGAGGGAAGCCTGTCGTCCGAACGTGAGCAGGGCACCCAGGGGTGCCAGCATGGAGAGCAGCACGAAGCCGGAGGACTGCATGTAGCCGCCCATGGCGCCCTGCACCACCACGGGCATCAGCAGAAAGATGCCGAGCTGGATGACGCTGTAGGGTACGAAGCGCCGGGTGCGGATGTACCAGATCACCAGCAGCCCGGAGGCCACCGGGAAACCGAGGACCATGGACCAGGGAATGGCGACGCCCTGGAAGAGGAACCAGACGAACCACACCCCGACAGCGGTGTTGGTGAGGATCGCCGTGAGCAGCATCGCGCTCTTGCGCAGCCGCAGATCCGCCCCGTCGCCGGCGTCGAAGACGAGCGGAGACAGGCGCTGCCACACGCTCCTTGGCGGCAGGCTCGGGGGGGAAAACCGGGATTTCGTCGGGGCGGACTCGGACACGCGGGCACCACGCGCCGGAGCGCGGCCAGTCAGACATTGCACGGCCGGAAGCGTAGAACACGGGCGCGCCGGGCACAAGGCGCGCCGGGAACGGCCCGGCGCGGGCGCCCGCGGGCCAGCGGCACATCAGCGTCCCTGCGAAGGCGGATGCGAAACCATCCCATGCCGGTTCCAACCGTACGCGAGAGTTCGAGCCGTACTGTACTGCGGCGGGACAGCACGTTCTGTGCGTTCGTCCGCGCAGGTCCTTCGGCTACAATCCGGGCTTTCCCACGGAGACAAACAGCATGTCCATGGCAGACCGCGACGGCTTCATCTGGTACGACGGCAAACTCGTGCCCTGGCGGGAAGCCAACACCCATGTGCTCACCCATTCGCTGCACTATGGCCTTGCGGTGTTCGAGGGCATGCGCGCCTACGACACGGGCAACGGCACGGCGATCTTCCGCCTGCGCGAGCACATCGAGCGGATGTACAACTCCGCTCACATCTACATGATGAAGATTCCCTACGCGCCCGAAGTCCTCATGGAGGCCACCCGGGAAGTGGTGCGCGCCAACAAGCTCGCGTCCTGCTACATCCGCCCCATCGCGTTCTATGGCTCGGAGAAGATGGGCGTCAGTCCCAAGGGGGCCAGCGTGCACGTCGCCATCGCCGCCTGGCCGTGGGGTGCGTACCTGGGTGCCGACGGCATCGAGAAGGGCATCCGCGTGAAGACCTCGTCCTACGCCCGCCACCACGTGAATGTCACGATGGCCCGCGCCAAGTTCGCGGCCACCTACGCCAACTCGATCCTCGCGAATCTGGAAGCCACCCAGGACGGCTACGACGAAGCCCTGCTCCTGGACGTCGACGGCTTCGTCGCCGAGGGCGCGGGCGAGAACCTGTTCCTGGTCAAGAACGGGCGAATCTACGAACCCGAACTCACCTCCGCGCTGATCGGCATCACCCGCGACACGGTCATCCAGCTCGCGGGCGACATGGGGCTGCAGGTCACCTCCAAGCGGCTGACGCGGGACGACATCTATATTGCGGACGAAGCCTTCTTCACCGGCACGGCCGCGGAAGTCACCCCGATCCGTGAACTCGACAACCGCACCATCGGCAGCGGCGGCCGGGGTCCGATCACCGCGCGGCTCCAGTCGCTCTTCTTCGATGTGGTGAACGGCCGCGACAGCCGACGCATGGAATGGCTCACCTTCGTCTGATCCCTTCATGAGCAACCAACCCAAGGGCACGGAATCCCGGCTGATCGAAGTCGATCCCGACGAACTGCCGCTGCACTGCCCGACGCCGGCCATGCAGCTGTGGAACACGCATCCGCGCGTGTACCTCCCGATCGAGAAGACCGGTGAGGTGCTGTGCCCCTACTGCGGTACCCAGTACCGCCTGCGGGGCGGCCCCGTGAGCGGCGGACACTGACCGGTCCGCCCACCGGGCCTAGCCGCGCCGTGGACCACGCTGCCGCCCCCGGGCGCCTCCTCCTGGTGGCGCCCAGCTGGGTCGGTGACCTGGTGATGGCCCAGCCGCTGATCGCCCTGCTCCGCGCCGAAGCTCCGGCCCGCGCCATCGACGTCCTGGCGCCGGACTGGGTTCAAGGTCTCGTCGGGCGCATGCCCGGCGTGGACCGCTGCCTTCCCAGCCCCTTCCGCCATGGCGAACTCGCGCTGGGAGAGCGCTGGCGTCTCGGTCGCCGCCTTGCCCGCTCGGGCTATTCGCAAGCCGTGGTGCTGCCGAACTCGGCCAAGTCCGCTCTCGTGCCATGGTTCGCCGGCATCGGCAGACGCACCGGCTTCCGGGGTGAACTCCGCCTCGGACTCCTGAACGACATCCGTCCGCTCGATCCGAAACGCATTCCCCGCCTCGTCGACCGTTTCGCTCTGCTGGCCGATCGACCGCCGGCCACTACGCCGCAACCCTCGCTGCTCTCGTCGTCTCAACAGCAGGTCGCCACGGCAAAAGCGCTGGCGCTCGACACGTCACGCCCGATCGTCTGCCTGTGTCCCGGCGCGGAGTACGGTCCGGCCAAGCGCTGGCCGGAAGAGCACTTCGCAACGGTGGGACGCGAACTCGCCCGGCAGGGCATGGCGATCTGGATACTCGGCTCGGCGAAGGACGAACCGATCGCCCGTGCCATCGCCGGGCAGATCGGGGGACCGGTAGAGATCCTCGCGGGGCGCACGACGCTCGAGCAGGTCGTGGATGTCCTCGCCCTGGCACGACTGGTGGTGAGCAATGACTCGGGGCTCATGCACATCGCCGCGGCTCTCGACCGCCCGCAACTCGCGTTGTATGGTTCCAGTTCGCCGGACTACACGCCCCCGCTTTCCCGCCGCTCGCAGATCGTGCGCAACCCCGTTCCGTGCAGTCCCTGCTTCGCGCGACAATGCCCCCTCGGTCATTTCCGCTGCCTGCGTGAGCTCGCCCCCGAGAAGGTGCTCGCGCTCGCGGCCTCAGCCCTGGAAGACAACCATGAGTGACACGCCGGAATTCTCCGGTCCCGACGATGTGGAGGACGCGTTCTATGCCGCGTTCGAAGCGGCGGACCTCGACGCCATGATGCGCCTGTGGGCCGATGACGAAACCATTTCCTGCGTCCATCCCGGCGGCAATCGCCTCGTGGGTCTCGCGGACATCCGTGAGTCCTGGCGCCAGATCTTCGGCAGCACCATGCGCCTGCGTTTCCATCTGGCAGAGCGCCGCACGCTCACGGACGAGAACATCGCCGTGCACTGCGTGCAGGAGGAGATCGAAGTGAGCGGTCAGCAGGAACTCCGTGCAATCGTCGCCGCCACGAACATCTACGTGCTCACCGACGACGGCTGGCGCATCTGGCTGCATCACGCGTCCAATGCTTCCAGCGAGCCCGAGGAATCCGAAGACGACGTGAAGCCGACGCTTCACTGAGGCCCCGATCCACGATGGCACGAGCGCCCGCCTCGGGCACCGCCGCGCCTGCGGCCTATCGCGCGCCGTGGTGGCTGCCGGGCCGGCACCTGCAGACGATCTACCCGGCCCTCGCGCTTCGCGGGCGCCCTCCCGCGTATCGCCGCGAGCACTGGGACACCCCCGACGGCGACTTCATCGAACTCGACTGGGTCGACGCGCCGCCCGGCCGGCCCCTCGTCGTCCTGTTTCACGGGCTGGAGGGCAACTCGCGCAGTCCCTACGCAGCCGCGCTGATGCAGGCTGCGGCGGCACAGGGCTGGGCAGGTGTCGTCCCGCACTTCCGCGGCTGCGGGGGCAGCCCCAATCGGCTGCCCCGCGCGTACCACTCGGGCGACGCCGCCGAAATCGACTGGATCCTCACTCGCCTGCACGGACTCGGCCGCCCCACGGCGGTCGCGGGTGTCTCGCTCGGCGGCAATGCCCTGCTGAAATGGCTCGGCACCCACGGCGAACACTGCGCCGACCTCGTGCATGCCGCCGCCGCGATCTCTGCGCCGCTCGACCTGACGGCGGCGGGCGCCGCGCTGCGCTCGGGCTTCAATCGCCTCTATACCCGGGAGTTTCTGCGCACGCTCGTGCCGAAGACTCTCGACAAGACACGGCTCTTCCCTGGTCGTTTCGATACCCGCCGGATCGCGGGCGCCCGCGACTTCGACACCTTCGACGACGCCTACACCGCGCCGGCCCACGGGTTCGAGGGGGTGGCCGACTACTGGCGACGGGCCAGCAGCAAGCCCGATCTTCCCGGCATCCGCGTCCCTACCCTGGTGCTCAATGCCCGCAACGATCCCTTCCTGCCTGCCCGGCATCTGCCGCATGACGGGCAAGTTTCGGAGTATGTGATCCTGGAGCAGCCCTCGCACGGCGGCCACGTGGGATTCGTGTCGGGCCCGTTCCCGGGCCATCTGCAGTGGCTTCCCGGACGCCTGCTCCAGTTTTTCGGACAAACCCTGCCCCCATGAGTGTCGGCGCGACGGACCCCGCGACCGGATCGCGCTGATCCGACCGCGCTGCGCCCCATGTATCCGCACAGGCTCCCGGGGGCGAATTCGTTTCGGTGACGCCGAACGAACCTTCAGTTCCAGCGTCCATCTGCCGAAAAATGGAAAGTCGCGGGAAAGCGGGGGACACGCCGGTCCGGCACGCCCTGCATTCCCCTGGTTATGCCCTTGTCGCGGGTGAGACAATCAGGGTTTCATTCATCACCGAACAGAGCCATGCCCAACATCGCACCGGAGATCTTCAAGGCCTACGACATTCGGGGAATCGTCGATCGCACGCTGACGACCGAAGCCGCCGAACTGATCGGCAGGGCCTTCGGCACCGAAGCGCTCGCCAACGGCACGCCGCGCGTGGCGATCGGCCGCGACGGCCGGCTCTCGGGTCCGAAACTCGCCGAAGCCCTTGCGAACGGCCTCCGGGCCGCGGGCTGCGACGTGATCGATGTGGGCCAGGTCACCACCCCGATCCTGTACTACGCCGCGCATCATCTCGGCACTCGCTCGGGCATCATGGTCACGGGCAGCCACAACCCGCCCGAATACAACGGACTGAAGATGGTGATGGCCGATCAGGCCATCGCCGGCGCCGCCATCCAGGCATTGCGCGTGCGCATCGAAAAGGGCGAGTTCGCGAGCGGTTCCGGCGGCTACAGCACCGCGGACGTGCGCAAGGACTACCTCGATCGCGTGGTGGGCGACGTCAAGCTCGCGCGCCCCATCGACCTGGTGGTGGATTGCGGCAACGGGGTGGCCGGCAACTTCGCGCCGGACCTCTATCGCGCCATGGGCTGCCGCGTCACCGAGATGTTCTGCGAGGTGGACGGCAATTTCCCCAACCACCATCCGGATCCGTCCCAGCCCGAGAACCTCGAGGACCTCATCCACACGCTGCGCACCACTGGCGAGATCGGCTTCGCCTTCGACGGTGACGGCGACCGGCTGGGCGTGGTCACGAAGAGCGGCCGGATCATCTATCCGGACCGGCAACTGATGCTGTTCGCGGAAGACGTGCTCACGCGAAACCCCGGCGCCGAGATCATCTTCGACGTGAAGTGCACCCGCCAGCTGTTCCCGTGGATCACCGAGCGAGGCGGCAGACCGCTCATGTGGAAGACCGGGCACTCCCTGGTGAAGGCCAAGCTCCGCGAGACCGGCGCGCCGCTCGCGGGCGAGATGAGCGGTCATATCTTCTTCAAGGAGCGCTGGTACGGTTTCGACGACGGCCTCTACGCCGGCGCCCGGATGCTGGAGATCCTGTCGCGTCACGCCGATGTGAGCCAGCCGCTCGAATCCCTGCCCGACTCCGTCAACACGCCGGAGCTCCAGATCAAGCTGCGCGAAGGCGAGAACTACGCCGTGATCGAGAAACTGCAGAAGAACGCCCGGTTCGAAGGCGCCACCTCCGTCGTGACCATCGACGGCGTGCGCGCGGAATTCGCGGATGGCTTCGGTCTCGCCCGCTCCTCGAACACCACGCCCGTGATCGTGCTTCGTTTCGAAGGGGACAACGCGCAGGCGCTGGCCCGCATCCAGGAAGCGTTCCGTCGTGAAATTCTCGCTGTCGCCCCCGAGGCCAAGCTCCCCTACTGACCCCGGACTTTCGTGAGCCGTTCTTCTTCCGACCTCTACCTGGGCCGCCAGCCCATCCTCGACCGCCGCGAAAACCTCGTTGCCTTCGAGCTGCTGTTCCGGTCCAGCCGCGTGAACGGCGCCCAGATCCAGGACGATCTGGTCGCCACTGCCACCGTCATCAACCATGCATTCAGCGAGCTGGGCGTCGAGACGGTACTCGGCCACTACACCGGCTACATCAATCTGTCGGCAGGCCTGCTGTTGAGCGACGTGATCGAACTGCTGCCGAAGGAGCGCGTGGTGCTGGAGCTCCTCGAGCACGTCGAGGTGAACGACACGCTGATCACACGGCTGCGCGAGCTGCGTCAGATGGGCTTCCGTCTCGCTCTCGACGACTACCTCGGCAACGAAAAGCAGTACGAGGAAGTGCTCGAACTGGTGGATGTGGTGAAGGTGGACGTGCAGGGTATCGAGGAGTCGGCGCTCGCGGATGTCACGAAACGCCTGCGCCGCTGGCCGGTGCGCCTGCTGGCGGAGAAGGTGGACACCAAGGAGCAGGTCGAGCGCTGCATCGCGCTCGGCTACGAGCTTTTCCAGGGCTACTACTTCGCTCGCCCGTCGGTGATCACCCGCAAGCGCCTGTCCCACGCCGAGACGTCGATCATGCGGCTGCTGGGCCTGGTGCTCTCGGACGCCGAGACCGACGAGATCGAGACGGTGCTGAAGCAGAATCCCGATCTCTCGCTCAATCTGCTGCGCCTGGTCAATTCCGTCTCGGTCGGATCGAGCCGGCGCATCACGTCCATGCGCGAGGCCATCGCGATGCTGGGCCGGGCGCAACTGCAGCGCTGGCTGCAGCTGCTCATGTTCACCGTGGCAGCGGACCCGGGCGCGCGCTTCCCCAGCCCGCTGCTCGTGCTGGCCGCCACCCGCGGCAAGCTGATGGAACTGCTCTGCGCGCAACAGACGGGCAGCAGCGGCCCGCGGGGCGACGAGGCGTTCCTCGCCGGCATCATGTCGCTCATGACCGCGCTGCTGGGGCTGCCGATGGAGCAGATCCTCGAGTCGCTTCCGGTGCGACCGGCCGTCGCAGAAGCCCTGACCCACCGCAGCGGCGAACTCGGCGAACTGCTGCGGCTCACCGAGATGGTGGAACAGACGGACATCGGCGCCATCGATGCGCAGCTGGAACGCCTGCCCGGCCTCGACGCCACGAAGATCAACAACGCCTACGTCGGTGCCATCGAATGGGCCAACGGCATCGGCGACGCGAACGCAGCCTGACCCCCGTTCCGTAGCACATCGCGAAACGCGCGGGCTCGCGGACTGCGAAGCGCCACGCAAACCTGCAGCAGACCTCCCGGATCCCTAGCATCCGTTCCGTCGTCTCGACACACGAGGCGACGACAACCGATCAACGATCCTCAAGGAGATCCAGAAATGAAATCCGTCATCATCACCGCCCTCCTCGCCTTCCTCGCTTCCGGCAGCGCGTTTGCAGCCACCCAGCAGGAGAAGATGCGCACCTGCAATGCCGAGGCGAAAACCAAGTCGCTGAAGGGCGATGAGCGCCGCGCGTTCATGAGCCAGTGTCTCGCCGTCACGCCGGAAGAGAAGCAGGAACGGCTCGCCGCGCGCGAGAAAGCCAAGACGTGCTCGGCCGAAGCGAAGACCAAGTCGCTGAAGGGCGAGGAGCGCAAGCAGTTCATTGCGGAGTGCACCGCGGCCGGCAAGGCCTGATGCGTGGAGACGGCAACCGGGACGGCGCCCCCGGTTGCCCTTCCGGGATGCGGGCGCAGTGCATGGGACCATGCGCTGCCGCTCCGACCGTACTGCCAATCGGACGTCGGTATCCCGCCAGCGGCGATCGACGTCACATCGAGCGCCGGCAGGACATCACGGCCTTGTCACTGCACCAGGGAAGGTCCGCAGAACCTGCGGGATCCGAGCTGGTTCTGCGAACCTTCCCTGGGACTACTGTTCCTCGACGACCTTCTTGAGCGTCTCGAGACCGGCCTTGTAGACACCGGCGAAGAAGGCAGTCACGGAGGCATCGTCCTGCCCTTCGGGCGGCGGCTCCTGCCAGTACGCGATCCGGGTGAAGCGACCGCCCCAGGTCACTTCCGTCTCGCCGTTGCCGAGGTCCTTCAGGCTCACGGTGGAGAAGTAGTCGCTCGCCATGACCTGGCCGTCCACGTAGGTGTAGGTGAGCCGCAGGTTGTACGGGTCGTACTCGACCAGCTTCTCGGTCACGCGGGTGCCATTGCGGCGGACGAGCTGCCGGATCGCGCCCAGCTCGTTGCGATCGCGCAGGACCAGCTTGCTCTCGACGGCGGGCGGAAACCAGCGCGAGATGCCGCCGAAGTCTCCCACGTAGGCCCAGACCTTGTCGGGCGTCGCCTTGACGCGGATGACCTGGGTGGTCGTCAGTTCCTTGGCCTGCGCGAACGCGGCCACCGGCGCAAGCAGCGCCAGCGATGCGGCCAGTCGAACGATTCTTTTCATTGCCTTCCCCCTTCGCGATTGACTCGGAAATCGAATGGGCAGGATCAGAGCCGCTGCTCGACCCAGCCGGCGACGGACCCGAGCGCTCCGTCGAGTTGCGCGGGCTGCGTGCCGCCGCCCTGTGCCATGTCGGGACGCCCGCCACCCTTGCCACCCACCTGCGCAGCGATGGTGGCGACGATCTCGCCGGCCTTCACACGCGCCGTGAGATCCGCCGTGACGCCGGCGATGATGGACACCTTGTCGGCACCCTCCACACTGCCCAGCACGATCACTGCGGACTTGAGCTTGTCCTTGAGCTTGTCGACCGTCTCGCGCAACGCCTTGGCATCCGCGCCCTCCAGCCTCGCGGCAACGACCTTCACACCCTTCACGTCCAGCGCCGATGCGCCCAGATCGTCGCCCTGCGCCGACGCGAGCTTGGCCTTCATGCGCCCCAGCTCCTTCTCCAGCGCCTTCACGCTGTCGACGATCTGCGCGATCTTGGCCGTGACTTCGTGGGCCGGCGCCTTGAGCATCGCGGCGATCTCGCCGATCTGCTGCTCCTGCTCCTGCGCGAACGCCACGGCCCCGTCGGCAGTCACCGCCTCGATACGGCGGATGCCCGCGGCCACGCCGGATTCGGACACGATCTTGAAGTAGCCGATGTCTCCGCTGCGCTTCACGTGCGTACCGCCGCACAACTCCGTGGAGAACCCGCCCATCCCGATGACGCGGACCTCGTCGCCGTACTTCTCGCCGAAGAGCGCCATGGCGCCGGCCTTGATGGCCTCGTCGTACTTCATGAGGCGCGCCTCGACCGGCACGTTGCGGCGGATCTCGCGGTTGACGATGGCTTCGATGCGACGGATCTCATCGGGCGTGACGGGCTGCGTGTGGCTGAAGTCGAAGCGCGTGCGCTGCGCGTCGACCAGCGAACCCTTCTGCGTCACGTGCTTGCCCAGCACCTCGCGCAACGCGGCGTGCATCAGGTGCGTGGCGGAATGATTGAACGCCGCGCGCTCGCGCTGCACGGTGTCCACGCGTGCGTCGACGCGGTCGCCCACGGCGAGCCGCCCGGTCTCGACGCGGCCATGGTGACCGAACACCGTGGCCTGGATCTTCAGGGTGTCGCGCACGACGAACTGCGCCGCACCCGACGACAGCTCGCCGCTGTCGCCCACCTGACCGCCGGACTCGGCGTAGAACGGCGTGCGGTCGAGCACCACCACCGCTTTGTCCCCGGCCTCGACGGCATCGACCGCCGTGCCTTCCTTGTAGAGCGCCAGCACCTGCGCGTCGAGCTTCAGCGTGTCGTAGCCGTGGAACTCGGTGGCCTGCCCGGCGTACTCGACGGCCGACTGCATCTGGAATCGCGACGCCGCCCGCGCACGGGAACGCTGCTGCTCCATCTCGGCCTCGAAGCCGGCAAAGTCGACGGTGAAACCACGCTCCCGCGCGACGTCGGCAGTGAGATCCAGCGGAAAGCCGTAGGTGTCATACAGCTTGAAGACGGTGGAGCCATCGAGCATCCGGTCTTCCTTCTGCATGGCGGACTCGAGCACGGCCATGCCGTGTTCGAGGGTCTCGGCGAAGCGCTCCTCTTCCTGCCTCAACACCTGCTCCACCTTCGCCTGGGCCGCCGGCAGTTCCGGATAGGCCTCGCCCATCACGCGCGAGAGTTCTGCCACGAGCGTGTGGAAGAAGGGCTGCTTCTGGCCCAGCTTGTAGCCGTGACGGATCGCCCGGCGGATGATCCGGCGCAGCACATAGCCGCGACCTTCGTTGCCCGGGATGACGCCGTCGACGATCAGGAAGCTGCACGCGCGAATGTGGTCGGCGATCACCTTGAGGGAGTTGTTCTCCATGTCCTGCACGCGCGTCGCGCGGGCCGCGGCGGCGATCAGGTCCTGGAAGAGATCGATCTCGTAGTTGGAATGCACCCCCTGCATGACGGCGCTGATGCGCTCCAGCCCCATGCCGGTGTCCACGGACGGCTTGGGCAGCGGATGCAGCACGCCCTTGTCGTCCCGGTTGAACTCCATGAACACGAGGTTCCAGATCTCGATGTAGCGGTCGCCGTCGGCATCCGGCGAGCCGGGAGGCCCGCCCGCGACACCCGGACCATGGTCGAAGAAGATCTCGGTGCAGTATCCGCAGGGGCCGGTGTCGCCCATCTGCCAGAAGTTGTCGTTGGTGGGGATGCGGGCGAGGCGCTCGCGCGGCACGCCGATGTCCTCCAGCCAGATCTTCTCCGCGCCGGCGTCGTCGGAATGGACCGTGACCCAGAGCCGGTTCTCGGGGATCTTCAGCTCCTTGGTGAGGAAGCCCCAGCCGAACTCGATGGCCTCGCGCTTGAAGTAGTCGCCGAAGCTGAAGTTGCCGAGCATCTCGAAGAAGGTGTGATGGCGCGCCGTGTAGCCGACGTTCTCGAGGTCGTTGTGCTTGCCGCCCGCCCGCACGCAGCGCTGCGACGTGGTCGCCCGGCGGTAGGGCCGCTGATCCTGCCCGAGGAACACATCCTTGAACTGGACCATCCCCGCGTTCGTGAACAGCAAGGTGGGGTCGTTGCCCGGCACCAGCGGCGACGAGGACACGATGGTGTGGCCGTTGCGGCGGAAGTACTCGAGGAAACGGTGACGGATTTCGCTGCTTTTCATGACTTCACTCTCGGATTCGAAACGGGTGGGGCTGCCTTCAGGCCGGCGAATCTTCGTCGGCGGCGGAACGCAGCACCTGATGGATGACGTCGGGCCGGAACCCGCGATTGTGGAGGTAACGGGCCTGCACCGCCCACTCCTCGCGGGAGACGGGAGGCGCTCCGAAGCGGCGGCGAAGCGCCGTGCGCGCCGCAGCGGGCTCCAGCGCCCGGGCCTGGTCGAGGGCGGGCGCGAGGTCCTCCTCGGTCACGCCGCTCATCTTGAGCTTCTGCTCCAGCCGCAGGGAGCCATGCCGGCCGATGGCACGATGGGCCATCTGCTCGGCATAGCGGCGATCCGACAGCAGGCCCGTGCTCTCCAGCCGGTCGAGCAGGGCATCCACGTCATCCTCGGGCTGGACATGCGGGGCGAGCTTGCGGGCAAGCTCGGCCCGGGTGTGTTCGCGTCGCGCCAGCAAGGCGAGCGCCCGGTTGGAGAGGGTGCGGGCCGGTCTCGTCAATCCTCTTCCACCGAGGCGAGGGGCGCGATGCCGACCGCCTCGCGGATGCGGTTCTCGATCTCGGACGCGACGTCAGGATGTTCCTTGAGGTACTCCCGCGCGTTGTCCTTGCCCTGGCCGATCTTGTCGCCCTTGTAGGCGTACCACGCGCCGGACTTGTCGATGAGCCCGCCGGTCACGCCCATCTCGATGATCTCGCCCTCCCGGGAGATGCCTTCGCCGTAGAGGATGTCGAATTCGGCCTGGCGGAACGGCGGCGCCACCTTGTTCTTGACGACCTTGCAGCGGGTTTCGCTGCCGATCACCTCTTCGCCCTTCTTGATGGAACCGGTCCGGCGGATGTCGATCCGGACGGATGCATAGAACTTGAGCGCGTTGCCGCCGGTGGTGGTTTCGGGGTTGCCGAACATCACGC
>CAZEDA010000044.1:0-13574 GCA_964510915.1 uncultured Rhodocyclaceae bacterium
GACCGGGTTTGCGTTCACTCCGGAGAGGTGGCCTGTGTGGTCTGAATTGCGCGCCCTGCGCGACGATATCGATTGCGGTACCCCGCCGAGGGATGGCGACGCCGTGTCTCTCACCGTCGACGGGATCTCCGTGACGGTTGCCGCCGGCAGCAGCGTGATGCTCGCTGCCGCGGTCTGCCAAAAGCCCATACCCAAACTGTGCGCGACGGATTCGCTGGAGGCGTTCGGCAGTTGCCGCGTCTGTCTCGTGGAGATCGAGGGACGCAAGGGCTTCCCCGCGGCGTGCACGACCTTGGTCGAGCCCGGAATGGCAGTGCGCACCCGGACGGAAGCGCTGGATCGCCTTCGCAAGGGCGTGCTCGAACTGTATCTGTCCGACTTCCCGCCCGGTGACGTCCCCGACGGCTGGAGCGAGTTCCACGAAGTGCTCGCGGCCACAGGCGTCACCAGCCACCCCTACGGCGTCGGTCGCACGCACCTGGATGCACCCGTCGACGAGTCCAATCCGTATTTCCTGTTCGACCCGGCGAAATGCATCGTCTGCAGTCGGTGCGTGCGGGCGTGCGAAGAGATCCAAGGCACTTTCGCGCTGACCATCGAAGGCCGCGGCTTCGAATCACGAGTCGTCGCGGGGCAGGCAGAGTCCTTCCTGCAAAGCGAATGCGTGAGCTGCGGCGCATGCGTCCAGGCCTGCCCCACGCAATCCCTGATCGAGAAGAGCCTGTTCGAAGGAGGATACGTCCGTGCCGATTCCCCGCAAACCTGACGCCAGCGTCGTCACAACGTGTGCCTACTGCGGCGTCGGCTGCGGCTTCAAGGCCGAGGTATCGCGAGGCCGGGTGGTGCGCATGATTCCGTGGAAGGAAGGCAAGGCGAATCACGGGCACAGTTGCGTGAAGGGGCGCTTCGCCTTCGACTACTACGCGCATCCGGACCGCATCAAGGCCCCGATGATCCGCGAGCACACCGAGGCACCCTGGCGGACCGTCGGCTGGGACGAGGCGATCGCACACGCCGCCTCGAAACTGCAGCTCATCCAGTCGCGCCACGGCGCGAAGTCGGTCGGCGCGGTGTCGAGCTCGCGGTGTACCAACGAGGAGATTTTCCTCGTGCAGAAATTCGCTCGCGTCGCGCTGCGCAACAACAATATCGACAACTGCTCGCGCATCTGCCATTCGCCGACGCAGTTCGGGCTGTCGGCGACCGTCGGGGCCGGCGCTGCGAGTCAGCATTTCGACTCCGTGCTTGCCGCCGACGTCATCTTGATCGTGGGGGCGAATCCCACCGAAGGTCATCCGGTCTTCGGCTCGCTGATGAAGCGACGCGTCCGCGAAGGGGCCAGGCTCATCGTGCTCGACCCCCGCCGGACCGAGACCGTGGACTCCCCGCACTGCCGAGCGGACGTCCACCTGCCTCTCAGACCAGGCACCAACGTCGCGGTCCTCGACAGCATGGCGCACGTCATCGTCCGAGAACGCCTCTACGACGAGGCCTTCATCGAGGCGAGATGTCATCGTCCCGAGTTCGATGCGTGGGCTGCGCTGGTCGGCGACGACCGCTACAGCCCCGAGGTCGTCGGCCCCGAAGCCGGGCTGGACCCCGAGGCAATCCGCCGTGCCGCGCGCCTGTACGCTGCCGGCCCGAACAGCACCATCTATTACGGCCTCGGTGTCACCGAACACAGCCAGGGCTCCACGGGCGTCATGTGCCTCGGCAACCTCGCACTCGCCTGCGGCATGCTCGGCCGCGAAGGGGTGGGTGTGAATCCGCTCCGCGGCCAGGGCAACGTGCAGGGCGGCAGTTGTCTCGGAAGCTGGCCCCACATGTATTCCGGCTACCGTTTCGTCACCGATCCGGAAGTACGCGGTTCCTTCGAGCGGGAATGGGGAATCGACCTCGACCCCGAGCCCGGGCTTCGCCTGCCCAACATGTTCGATGCCGCCCTGACCGGCGCGTTCAAGGGCATGTACATCCAGGGTGAGGATCCGGTGCAAAGTGACCCGAACCGGGCGCACATCGTCGCAGCCCTGAAGAACATGGAGTGCGTGATCGTCCAGGACCTCTACCTCACGGAGACCGCCCGCTATGCGCACGTCTTCCTCCCCGGCAGCAGCGCCCTGGAGAAGGACGGCACGTTCACCAACGCCGAGCGTCGGGTGAGTCGCGTCCGCAAGGTCGTGGAGCCGGCAGCGGGCCTGGCAGACTGGGAGATCACTCTGAGACTCATCAATGCCATGGGGTACGCCTGCCACTACGACCACCCGTCGCAGATCCTGGACGAGATCGCACGGACTTCACCGGCCTACCGCGGCATGAGCTACGACCTCATTGATCGAGTCGGGTCGGTCCAGTGGCCTTGCGACGAAAACGCACCCGAGGGAACGGAGGTCCTGCATATCAGCAGCTTCCCGCGAGGCAGGGCGAACTTCATGCTCACCGCGTATGTCCCGACACGCGAGCGGATCGACGACCGGTTCCCCCTGCTGCTGACCACCGGCCGGATTCTTTCGCAGTACAACGTCGGCACACAGACGCGCCGGACGGGAAACACAGTCTGGTATTCCGAGGATCTGCTGGAAATCCACCCGCACGACGCACTCGCCCGAAACATCCGGGACGGCGACCGGGTGAGCGTCACGAGCCGCATCGGCAGCACCACACTGAAGGCCCGCCTGAGCGAGCGCGTGAATCCCGGGGTGGTCTACACCACCTTCCACTTCGCGCAATCGAAGGCCAACGCGATCACGACCGACCTCTCGGACTGGGCGACGAACTGCCCCGAGTACAAGGTGACGGCCGTGGAAGTCGCGAAGATCACGCCTGTCACACCGACGGCAGCCGCGCGTCGGGAAGAGGTCGCTGACTCGCTGGCGCCGCAGACATGACTTCCGCCGTGATCGAAGTGGATCGGCTGATCCAGATGGCCAACCAGATCGGCGACTTCTTCGCGCCGTACCCGCCAGACCAGCGGGCGGAGGGCATCCGCAACCATCTCCGCCACTATTGGGACCCGCGCATGCGGGAGGCGCTGCTGATGCACCTGGCTGCCGGCGGACAAGGTCTGTCGCCAGCCGTACGCGAGGGCGCCTCGCTTCTGTCGGCTTCCGAGAGCGCCGGAAGGAAAGCCTACGCGGGGCCACCTCGGCCGGACTCGTCGCCCGCGTAGCTCGCGAGCGACTCCGTTGAAGCGCGGAGACGGACGCGCGCCGAATCCGCCGTCCCGGTGAGCGGCTTCTCGCGGGCATGGCGGCAGCGACGGACGGAAGCGCTTCCACTGCAACTCACTCCGAGGATTCGATGCCTGGAGAACCTCGTTTCTCTCCGATCGGCCCGGTGCGCACGGCACATGGATGCCTTGCCGACAGGATCTCTTCGGCGTTCCGGGTGGCCTCCACCCCCGCTTCACGGTGAGGCGTCGAACGACCCATGTGCCCTCCATGTGCGGCCGCTCGATGGCTCTTTTCCTGAAGTGGTTCCCGACCTGGAGCGGCGTTCCGTCGATGCGATGAATGATCCAGGTAGCCGCTGCGATTCGCCTTCAGATCGCGAGTCCTCACGCGAAACTCCGCCTCTCGTTGCGAGAGACGTGTCGTGCGGCCATGTTCAGCTTGCCGGTCACGCGACCTCGAAAACGGCACACGTTGTTGTTGCGTGCGCATAAAGCCTGCCGTCAGGACCCACAACCTTTGCTTCGGAAGTGCCGATCTGGCGACCGACATGGAGCGCGGTACCGATGCAACGCAACGGACCGGTCTTCGTAGTGGCGGCGCGCACGATGTTCACACTGATCTGGCTCGTCGTGTAGCCTCGTCCCGCTGGCAGCTTGGTCTGCACTGCGCATCCCAGGGCAAAGTCCAGCAGCGTCGCGTACCAGCCACCATGCACCGAACCCAGCGGGTTGTAGTGCTTGAGTTGTGGCGTCGCCTGAAAAACCGCCAGCCCGTCCCCCAGTTCGACCAGTTCGCATTCGAAGGTGTCCGCCATGTAGGGATGGGGCAGATCCCCTTGCAGGATGGCTGTCATCACCTCCAGCCCAGTCTTGCCTTGCACCTGCTCGGGTCTGGCCAGACCGGCTTGCCCGCCACCGCGTTCGAGGCGTCGCCGCCGCACCTCCTCCAATTGAGCCTGCCAGGCGTTCAACGCGGCTTCTACTGTGCTGTCTGTTTGCATGACGGACTCGAGGAGTGATGTTGAAATTCTTCGCAGCTCACTGCTTCGTGGAACTGAGCGATGGGGGCTGATGCCTGTCGGATACGTGTGATCACGATGGCGGAACCTGAGGTCTGGTATCGACCGGAAGGCACAGGAGTCCTGTCATCAGCGCCAGCGTGGCGTGCAACACATACAGCACGCTGAAATCCGCGTGTTGCAGCGTCGCCTGCCCCAGCAGCGCGACCGTAAGCGCCACGCCCAGCGCCGATCCGATCTGGCGCGTGGCCTGGTTGACGGCGCTTCCGACTGCGTAGTGCGCCACGGGCAGGCGGCTCACGGCAGCCGCGGACAAGGACGGCAGCATCAGCCCCACCGAGATGCCGCTCATCACCAGACCGGGCAGCCAGTGCAGCAGATAGTTCGGCTCATTGCCGGGGACCAGGAGAAGCCACAAGCTGCTGCCGGCGTAAAGAAGCGAACCGCCCACGAGGAAGGGCCGATGACCCAGGCGTGCTGCCAGTCGGCCGGTCACGATTGCAGTAGGCATCACCATCAGTGGACCGGGCGTCACCGCAAGGCCTGCCTGCGGCAGCGAGTAATGCCACACGCCGATCATGAAGAAAAAGAAGCCAAGAAACATCATGGAGAACGCAGCACCGAATACCAGAGTTGCAGCGTTCACGAAGCGGTAGGTGCGATGACGAAACAGGGTCAGGTCGACGAGCGCATCGGGACGCGATCGGGCCCACAGCACAAAGGCCACGCCGGCCAGAAGCCCGCCGCCCCCCACCGCCGCAATCGCTCCCGGGCCCCATCGGGCTTCTCCGCTTTCCACGATCGCCAGAGCCAATGCGCCGACCGCCGCCATCAGCAGCCATAGACCGACGAGGTCCACACGCCTTCGCTGAGTCGGCTTCACGGCCTCTTCGACGCCCGACCCACTGCGCCAAAGCGCCCAAAGGCCAACGGGAAGATTGATGTAGAACGCCCATGGCCAGCCTGCGTTGTGCGTAACCCAACTGCCCAGACTTGGTCCCACCGCAGCAGCAAGGCCGCCCACTGCGCCCCATAGGCTCACCACCACAGAGCGCTTTTCGCCAGGAAAAGCGGCCAGCACGATCGACATCGACGCCGGGGTCAACAGCGCTGCCCCAACGGCTTGAAGGATTCGTGCGGCAATCAACCAGACCACCGATGGCGCGGCACCGCAGGCCAGAGACGCACCGACGAACACAGCCAGGCCCAGTCGAAAAATGCGTCGTCTCCCATGAGCGTCGGCGAGGCCTCCAGCAGGAATCAACATGGCTGCGTAGACAACCGTGTACGCGTTGAGCACCCAGGAGAGTTCAGCGGAAGACGTGTCACCAAAGCTACGGCGCAGCGCGTCGAAGGCGGCGAACAGCATCGTCGTATCCAGCGACACCAGGAAGCTCGCGCTGCAGGCAATCCAGAAGGCCGGCCATGGCGATGCGCTCCGCCCCGGGCCTGCGGGGCTCAACGCCATGGTGGACGGTTTCGCAATGGCCATTTCATCGCATCGTCAGGTAAACCGCGGGCTCAGCCGACAGACCGGTCTTGACCTGCCGGGTCATCTCATCGGCAAGAACTTCGTCGGCACCCGCCTCAAGCGCAGCCAGCGCCCTGTCGACGATCTCTTCGGGCTTCGCCTTGGGCATCTCTATGCCTCGAGTGAGATCGGTATCGACAAAGCCCATATGCAGAGTCAAGACCTGGGTGCCCTGCCCGCGCAAGTCATTCCGCAAACCGTTGCTCAGGCTCCAAAGCGCGGACTTCGAGACGGCATAGCTCGCCAGCATCGGGCTGCTGATCCAACTGGCAACCGATGCCACGTTGAGCAATGCACCGCCACCGTTGCGTGCCAACACGGGCGCAAAGGCGCGGCTCACCCGCAGCGCGCCCAGCAGATTGGTCTCCAGATGCGTGCGCAACAGGGCTTCCGCATCATCGGCCAGGAAGCTGCCGAGCCCGGCGACTCCGGCGTTGTTGACCACGATCGTTGCATCGCTGGCCAGCCGCGCCGCGGATTCGACTTCGGCTGCGGAGTTCACATCCAGGCGCACCGGCGTCACGCCAGTCAGTCGCACCGCTGACGGATCGCGTGCACCCGCGTAGACCTTGCGCGCACCGCGCTCGAGAAAGGCCCTGGCGAACGCGAGCCCGATGCCGCGGTTCGCGCCGGTGATCAGAACTGTGGAATCTGCAATCTGCATGACAAGCTCCTGTTTATGATGGTCGTCATATTCGAGAACAAACCGCATCGCGCTGCGCGCGAACCAGGGAAAGTCAGGGTTGGGTCTTGGGATCGTGGCGCTCGACGAGCGCCTGACGCGTCTGTGCCAGGATGGCGCGGCCAGCCTTCCCGCCGAGTGCGCGGGCCAGTTGCAGAGCGCCCACCATCGCGGCGGTCACCACTTGCGCTTCACCAGTGTCGGCACCTTCCGGCAGCGCCGATTGCACCAGTGCGACCATGGCAGCAACGCGGCGGCGCGCTTCGTCACGCACCGCGTCTTCCTCGCGCATCATCTCCGATGCCAGAGCGGCGACGATGCAGCCGTCTTCGGTCCGCTCAATGTGGTCGTCATGCAGGTAGGTCTCGACAAGGGCACTGAACCGCGTCCCACCCTTGCGCATACGCTGCTCGATTCCCTGCCCGAGCGAGGCAAGATTGCTATGTCCTGCGTGCTGCATTGCCTCGACCAACATGGCGTCACGCGAGGCAAAGTGCGCGTAGAAGCCCCCATGCGTGAGCCCTGCTTCCTTCATGATGTCGGCGACCCCGACGCCGCGGTACCCCGCGCGGCGTATGGCCCGCGAGGCCACGTCCACGATGCGCGCGTGGCTCAGCTCTTTTCGTGTCGGTGCTTTCGTCATGATGGTCATCATATTATGAGCATCATATGGAGATGTCAAACGGTGCCTCCCCGATGGGTGACCCCGCTTCGGTTCGCGCAATGGACTGACGTTCGCCTTGAGTCGAACCGAAATGATTTTCTCTGAGGGGCCAGCCAGGCAAGCGTCGGTGTCGTTCGCGTCCGCCGACCTGCGGCCACGTGAAAGTCAGGGCAATACGGGCCACCAGCAGGAGCGTGCCTACGCCTCGTCGTCGGCAGCCAGAAGCCGTTCGTACTCGGCGCGTACGACCTCGTAGCACTCGCAGCTTCCGCGCTCGAGTCCGGGCCGGTCGAGCACCGTGATGCGGCCCCGCTGGTAGCGGATCACATCGGCTCGCTGCAGAGCGGATGCGGCGTCGGTCACGCTTTCCCGTCGCACCCCCAGCATGTGGGAGATGAACTCCTGGGTCGCCGTCACGTCATTGCCTGAACCACGATCCAGGCGCATCAGCAGCCAGCGACACAACTGCTGATCCACCGTGTGGTGGCGGTTGCAGACTGCGATCTGCGCCATCTGCGCGATCAGCGCCTGGGTGTAGCGCAGCAGCACCTGCCGGAGTGGCTGCGACCGCGCAAACTCTGTTCGCAGGGCCCCCGCGGCAATCCGGAATGCGGTGCCGGGACTTTGCACGACGACCCGCGCAGGCGTCGACCCGCCCCCCATGAAAATGGGAATGCCGATCACGCCTTCGCGTCCCACTACGGCGATCTCCGCCGACCCGCCGCTTTCGGTGACGAACAGGACAGACACGATTGCCGTGCTCGGAAAGTAGGCGTGCGTAAGGGACTCGCCGGCATCCTGGAGCACCTGGCCGGCCGCCATCGAGACACGCTCCAGCATGGGTTCGATATGAAGTCTCTCTTCGTCCGGCAGTGCCGCGAGCAGTCCGTTTCTCTGCTGCGCGCCAGCGTGCGCCGTCGGCGGGAGGCCACCCGCTTCCGCGCGCACCTCCGAGATCTGTCCGGACCGATTCCATTGCGATGGCGGCGGCATCGGACTCAGTTCCCCACGCCGTCGGGTGACCCACGGGACTCTCCGCCTTCCGCAGACGAATCCGCCGGCAGAGTCATGACGAACTCGCTGCCTCGGTTCACGCCCGCGCTGGAGGCGCGCAGATCGCCACCATGCGCCCGCACCAGGGCCCTCGCCACCGTAAGGTCAATGCCGGACCCAGGCCCGCTCGCGCTCAACGCATGCGGATCCTTCACGAAGGGCTCGAACACGTAAGGCAGCGTCTGCGGTGTGATCCCCAGTCCGTTGTCGGCCACCGACAACGTAATCCCATCTTCTCCCAAAGAAGCCGTCAGCCGGATGCGACCGCCGGCATGCGTATGCGTGCTGGCATTCTCGAGCAGATTGAGGATGGCTTGCTCCAGGTGAGCGGCATCCCCACGCAGGCGCAGCGGCGCATCCGGCACATGAACGTCCAGCCGCTGTCTGCGCGCCTGCAGCAGTGTCCGATGCGCAGCGACAGCCCTATCGATCACGTCGCGCAGATCGATCGGCAGACGCTCGAGTTCCAGCGCAGTGCGTTCCGCCTTCGTGGCGTCGGCCAGATTGCCGACCAGGCGCCCGATATGCATCGTCTGTCGCTCGACGATGTCCTTCACCAGAGGCAGCAACGGCCGCAGCGGTTCGTCGGAAGTCTGCCGGCCGAGCATGGCGCTCACGATGCGGATGGGTGCATTGGGGTCGAGCAGTTCCTCAGTGACCTTGGCGATGAATTCGGCCTGTCTGCGCTGCGCGAGTTCGGCCGCTTCCTGGAGTTCCCGCGCGGTCACTGCCGCGAGGACGAGCTTTTCGTTGGCTTCCCTCAGTCTGGCGAGGAGCGTCGTCGAGTCGGCATCCGCGGCAACGGCAGCGCGTCTCGACGACGGTGCGGCTTCGGTTCTTCGAGCCGGTTCGCCCGCACCCGGGTCATGAAAGGCGATGCCGCCGGGGCGGCGTCGTTTCGACTCGTACATCGCGACGTCGGCGCGCGACATCAGGGAGTCGAAGTCGGCACCATGGTCCGGATAGATCGCGATGCCCACGCTGGCCGTCACCTGCACCGGCTGCCCGTCGAGTTCGGCCTCCTCCGCGATCGCCGAGGTCACCTTTGCGGCAACCTTCTCCGCATCGGCGGGCTCCCCCAGTTCCGCGAGCACGATGACGAACTCATCGCCACCGTGGCGACACACGCTGTCGACTTCGCGCACCACCGAAAGCATGCGGGCAGCGACCAGCTGCAGCACCTTGTCCCCGAATGCGTGTCCCTTGGCGTCGTTGAACTGCTTGAAGTTGTCCAGATCCACGAACAGCAGGGCGCACTGCGTGCCGTGGCGCTTCGCATTCGCACTGGCCTGCACGAACCGGTCGTACAGGGCGGCCCGGTTGGGGAGCCGCGTCAGCGGGTCCACGGTGGCGGCGCCCTCGGCAAGGGCCTTCGCCGCCTCCTGTGCTTCGGCCTGGCTGATCAGCGCCGCCACGACGAGCTGCTCGTTGACCTTCACGAGCCGTTCTGTGTCGGCAAGCTCCAGGCGATTCTCCGCGCGCACGATGTCCTGCAGGAGCCGCACCAGCAGCGCCTGCATCGCCTCCACCTGCACGCCCAGTCGCTCGAGCTTTCCCCGGGCGTCGTCGGTTGCGGGAGCGTTGGGATCGGGAGTCGATGTCACGACGGCAATCGGAAGATGATTCGGTCAGTCTTGCCTGCCCCCGGACGGCAATACCGTGTCCGAAGAGCCTTTTCTGGTCGGACGTCCGCCGAGCAAACCTTCCTGATCCGGCAGAGTTTCGCCCATCTGGATACCCTGGTCATCGATGGTGTACAGCCGAAGCTCGTTCGAGTGGTGGCTCGATCGCACCTTGACGACCGCCATGACACGCAAGAGCCTGCTCTCCACCTCGATGTACCGCTGCACGATGATCGCGTCTGTGAGAAACGCCGCGCCGTAAGGGCTGAAGCGCAGGTCGGTATAGCGGTCCTCCAGTTCGGAGGTCATGAGCACGGAGGCGCCGGTGCGCGCGAGCGCGCTCACCAGACCGAGCAGAGACGTCCGGAAGTCGTCTCGAAACGTCGGGGCCAGGCCCAGTTCGAATCCGCCGAGGGAGTCGAGCACCACCCGCGTGGCGTTCAGGCGCTTCACTTCCGTCAGGATCTGCAGGGCGATTTCCTCGATCGACAGGTCGGCCGGGCGGCTCTCGATCAGCGCCACATGCCCGCGACCGATCAGATCGACCAGTGCGGCGTTACGCAATCGGTTGGGCTGCTGCTCGAAGGCGACCAGAACACCGGCCTCTCCGCAGCGCTCGCCTTCGGCGAGGAACGATGCGGCGAGAATGCTCTTCCCGGACCCGGAAGGCCCCGCCACGAGCAGGGAGTAGCCGCGCGGCAGACCGCCACCGAGCATCTCGTCCAGCGCCGGCACACCCATGCGTGCGCGCCCGGAATGCTCACTCGCCATGGCACCGCCGACTTCCGATGCCACCACGCTCGCCGGCGCGAATACGCGGACCCCCGTGCGATCGATGCGGAACGTGTGCAGACCGGGAAGCGTGGGCTGGCCCCGCATCTTCATGATCTCCAGCTTGCGCACCATGGAGTTGCGCTGGACGCTCTGGCGCAGCCAGATGAGTCCGTCGGCCACGGTGAACACGGGATTGGCGTCGACCTCGTCGAAATACTCTCCGATGAGGAAGGTGGTCGCCTGCCAGCTCGCCATCAGGACCCCGAGCTGCTGCACGAACATCGGCAGGCTGGCGCCCGCGATGCCGTTGGCGCCCGCAACAACCACCGACCGGAAGGAGTCGACGAAGACCAGTCCGGGACTGTGCTCGGCGACTTCGTTCGCGATGCGGTCGAGAACACGATCGAGATCGCCGCTCGCAGCGTCGTCGGACAAGCTGACGAAGCGCACGCGCTCGTTGAGGGCTTCGGCATCGAAGAAGTCGAACTGCTGCTGGTAGCGCAGCATCTTGAGCGGTGGCTCTCCGAGCACCGTGAAATAAATGGCCGGGCGCTCTGCCGTGGCCAGCGCGAACATGATCTGGTGCGCGAGCGTCGTCTTGCCGCAGCCGGGCTGACCGGCAATCAGGTTGAAGGAGAACTCGGGCAGTCCTCCGCCCAGCACATCGTCCAGCCCCGGGACGCGTGTGGCAAGACGGGTGATGCTTACTTTGGAAGTCATTGGGACGTGTCCTGCGCCGGTGCGGCGCCCGATGGTTGAGTCCAGACGGATCGCAGCAACTCGACGGTCAGCGACGGGCCGACCAGACTCGCGAGCAGATCGTGAAATTCGGTAAACAGCGCGAGACCGCCTGCGGCGGCTTCCACCGGTGTCTGTCTCCGGACGGCGGCCTTCAGGGCCGCGCAGTCCAGGGCGGGCAGGCCACGCTGGTGGTTGTCGGCTATCCAGGGGAAGGTCGCCGCCGTCACGTGCAGGCTGCGATCGAACAGCGCGACGACGCCTCGCATGCCGATGACAGGATGCAGTGCGCGGTCGATCCCGAGCCAGACGACGGCGATGCCATCGGCTATCTGCTCGGGCCCCGCTCCTTCCGGCGCATGGTGTGCCAGGGTGGAGCGCCATCGACTCTCATCAAGACTTGTCAGTGGCATGTCGAGAGGGAGATCCGAGGCGGGAGTTCCCAGTCTACCCCCGTGGCTTGTGTTGTCGAGGAAAAGATCATCCCCGGAGGAGACAGCCGTCTGAAGCGAGTCGCGTGTGATCCCATGTTCTCGAAGGACTGCGTGACGTGCCATGCCGTCGCCCCCTGCCTCCACGCCAAGTCGATGTGTCCGTGTCGTGCTGCCCGGCGACGCTGTCGACTCGCTGGGAAGGCGTGGGCGGCGGTCGCCGGGGAGTCAGACCACGGGCCCCTGATGAGGGCCGCACCCGCAACCGGCTTCCTGGGAGCCGGTGACAGGTGCCGGGTCCAACCCGGGGGAACAACGGTCCCAATGGATCTGCTGCAGGTGTGTCGCGGCGTCAAGACCGGGAAGAAGAGAGGCAATTCTGGAGAGTAAACCGCCTGTTTCGGATGTTCTGTACGGTAGCGAACTGATCGGGACGTGGTCGCCGGGAGTGCGTGCACGCGCATCGGTCTCTCGATGCCGCAGCCGTCCGCGAACTCGCAACCGATCGATGAGCCTGGTCCTGCGCGTCACCGTCTCGACCCCTTCGGCAATGACGCTGCGGCCAGACGCGGCGGGAAAGCTGGTCAAGCCTTTTCGCTCACCCGCATTGTCAATGCATGGCGCGCCCGAAGGTCGGCTCGTTCTTCAGCGTTTCGGCCGGCAGACGGCACGGGTCCGTGAGCGAGGAGTACTCCGTGCCGAAGTCGTGGATTGCGAAATGTGCGCCCCGACACTCCTTTCGAGTACACCCAGGTATGTCCGCGATGCGAAAGCGACTCCGGAGCGAACCCGGCCGGGTGGCGAACACTTGCGTCGAGGAAGGCCTGCAGCTCGTAGCTCCCCCCATGCTCCCGAAGACATCCGTCGTCCCGAATGGGACCGGTTTCTCCCCGAGTTCCACCATCTGCTCGCTGACGTCGTGCTCGCTTCACGCGCCATCACACAGGTCTCGCGTGACGACATCGCTCGGGCGTGATCGTCGGGGTGGTGACGGTCAAGGCACTCAACGGTTTCGCGCGGGAAAGACATGCCGAGAAAGCGCTCGAGGCGCCCATCCGAATCGGCGAACGAGATGCATCCGAGTGACCACCGGGTATCGCCCCCCGTCGCTCTCGCTGCAATCGTCGGAGTTTCATACACCGCGTCGAGCGGACGGACCTGCTCCAAGGCAACAGCACTGCCGCTTAACTTGCCGATGGCATGCATTGCTCGCGTGGTCCAGCGCGTGATGAACCGGTCTCGCGAGATAGGCATCAAGCATGAATGCGGCGTCCTGGGTCGTCCGGCACACGCCGCATGAACTCGACTCGACAGCACGTATCGGTCACAAACGAGAAATCGCGCCGTTGCCACCGGCGGTCAAACCTCACAACAATCTGATTCCGAAATCCGTCGCCTCTCGCTGCAGCGGGGACTCCTGTGAAACTCCGGAAACGGAATTCTGCGGGTCTCGATTCCGCAAGTCCGGGCCCGACATCCCCTCTCCGGCCAGAAATTCAATTGCCATATCGCTGGAGTCCGGCTTGTGCCCGAGTCGCCTCTACGGAGCCGCCGGACCTCGATGCGCCCGGGGGAGCGACAGCTGGCAGGTGTAGCGTTTCTTTACATCGAAATCCCGCAAACCCGACTGGCTCGTCGGCGAGTCGCTCCGCGGGACCCGAGCGCAGACACCCGGGATTTGTCTGCCGATGCGTGTTGGGTGCATGAACTTTCGCCGGACCGAACCCAAGCAATCGCAGGGGAGACAGCAGAAAGCCCCGCTACAGCAATCGCCGGATTGCGACATTCATGCTCGGACGCGTCCGCCGTTGCGCGCCGGCAAGCGACTTCGAGTCTCGCCGAATACCCGCCCGACAATGGTGCAAAACTCGTCGAATCCCCTGACAGAGTT
>CAZEDA010000044.1:13674-15793 GCA_964510915.1 uncultured Rhodocyclaceae bacterium
CGCCGAATACCCGCCCGACAATGGTGCAAAACTCGTCGAATCCCCTGACAGAGTTGTTGTAATTCCGCGAAATGATGCGCTATGCACATGACTCTATTGCTTTATCTTCTGGGGCACGCTCGTTGCTGATCGGCGACGGTCGCTGTGACTCACGGCGTCGGTCGTACCAAAAAAATACCTCGCAGCCGCGATACCACTTTGCAAAGATAGGGGTAATAAAAAAATGCGTGTTCTGTTCTCCTCAATTTCTCTCCTGATCCTGTCCTCCCCGGCGTTCGCCCTCCCCACCGGAGTGCCCGAACCCGAAACCATGCTGCTGCTGGGTGTTGCAGCCGCTGCTTTCCTCGCTGTCCGCAAGAAGAAGTAATCGATGCAGTCCGTCGTCCTCCCCGAGTCCATCCGGGGAGGACGCGCCGTGCCGCACGACGGATTGCTGCGGGAGAGCCCGGTTCGATGCTCGTGGGTTACCACGCCGGCCGGCCTCCGCGATCAATCCCGCTTCGCTGCTCTTGCGGAGCTTCAGTTACAGGCGGGCATTCTCTGTCCTCGCGCGAGCCTCAACGCCGCGGGAAGAGACCGGTAGCCACGCTTTCCGCTGAATCTCCCCCATTCCATCGCCAGGCGTTGCGTCACGCGCCCGCGAGGAATTGGCGCGTAAAGGGCCTTGTCCGTCTTGACGGATCAATTGCCCCATCGCGTCGCGCGAGCGCCCGTGCGGCAGGAACTGCCGAGAGCCACTGATCGCAGAACCGATAGATCACTAGGGGAAGAGCCAACATGTCCACAGTCAACATCCGCATTACCAGCCCGTTCTTCGCGCCCAATACCGACCTGCGCAAGCCCAGCGCGATCGATGTCTACATCACGGGAAGCACGGACCCGTTCCTGCCCGACGGGCAGTACGACGCATGGTGTCTCAACCCCGCCGCGCCGATCACGATCGGCACGACCTATACGTCCGAGTCCTACGGCTCCCGCGACCTCGCCGCTTATCCGGCGATCGATCTCGCCTCAATTACGGCAGCACAGATTGCGCAGCTGAACTGGCTCGTCGCGCAGAACTTCACCTGGGACCCCAAGTTCGCCGGCCAGTACAACTTCGGTGAAGTGCAGGCGGCGATCTGGGAAATCATCGGCTACACGAACTACAACACGATCCCCGGCGTCACCGCGTACCTCAGCAACAATGGCGCCCAGGTGGTCAGCGCCACGGATATCGCGCAACTGAAGTCGCTCGCCGTGGCAGCCATTGCGAGCGGCCAGGCCGTGCTTCCGCCCAACGCCTTCTTCGCCGTGATCCTGGATCCGGCGGGCAGCGTGCAGCCCATCCTCGCGCAGTTGCACTCGAGCAAGCTCGGCGATTTCGTCTGGGAAGACGTGGACGGTGACGGCATTCAGGATGCGGGCGAAGCCGGCGTCAACGGCGTAACGGTCCGCCTGCTGGACGGCGCCGGCAATGTTCTCGCGACCACCACGACTGGCGATGACCGCAGCACGGTCGCCGTCGAGCAGGGCTTCTACCAATTCACCGGCCTCGCCGCCGGTCAGTATCGGGTCGAGATCGTCAGACCCGCCGACTTCCTGGCCTTCACGCAAGCGAACGCCAACGCCAATACGCAGGACACCCTCGACAGCGACGTCGACACGTTCGGACGCACGCAGGTCGTCACACTGGGCGTGGAAGAGATCAACGGCACGCTGGATGCGGGACTCGTACGCAGGGCTGAAATCGGCAATCGCGTGTGGCTGGACAGCAACGGCAACGGCATCCAGGACGGAACCGAAGCGGGCGTGGCCAACGTCACCGTGTTCCTCAAGAACGCCGCGGGTGCGGTGATCGGCACCACCACCACCAACGCCGCCGGCGAGTACCTCTTCACGAACCTGACCCCAGGAACGTACTCTGTCCAGTTCGTTGCGCCAACGGGCTTCCTTTTCACGGGCCGTGATGCGGCAGGCTCCACCGACGCCAATGATTCCGATGCGGATATCGCCACCGGCGACACCATCCAGACAGTTCTCACTTCCGGCGAGAGCGACCTGACGTGGGATGCCGGCCTGACTCAGCGCGCCCGCATCGGCGACACCATCTTCCTCGACAAGGACGCCGACGGCATCC